>CAIWIS010000811.1 GCA_903912795.1 uncultured Bacteroidales bacterium | reverse complement strand
TCGTCTTGTGGGAAGCAAAGCTCCATAAGAAGGTTTTTATGACACTTTGACTTAACTAATAAAAAATACATTATATATCACTAGTGAACGATTAAAAAAACAGATGATTTTTTGAAATAAAAGGGAAGTCACCCACATATGGATAACTTCCCTAACATATAGTACTTTTGTTTTACCACAAACATAAAAACTATATGGGCAAAAATACGGAAATAAATTTAGTCGGACAGCCGATTTTCAAACAAATTATAAATTTATTGGGTGCAATAGATTTAAACAGCATCGTAAAGCGTCACAATGCCGATTATTATTATAAGAGTTTTAAAGCCAAAACACATCTGATAACTATGCTTTTTGGTATTATAAGCCGTTGTGATTCGATGGGTGAAATCTGTGAAGGAATGCGTGCTATGAGCGGAAAGTTGAACCATTTAGGGCTGAGATCGTCTCCAGCCAAGAGTACAGCTTGTGATGGTTTGCGCAACCGATCGGATAAGTTTTTCGAGGATGTTTATTTTACGTTGGTGAATCAATATCAAAGTTTTTTGTCGGACAGCCGAACTTTTGGATTGACATTTAAGGAGGTTCTTTTGATTGATTCTACTACAATAACCCTGTTTAGTGATATTCTAAAAGGAGTTGGTCGTAATCCCAAAGGGGATGGCAAAAAGAAAGGTGGATTAAAGGTTCACATGCTAATAGATGCGGTTCAGTCAGTGGGGCGGTTTATCAAGATAACAGAAGCCAAGGTGCATGACAAAAACTTTTTGAAATCGTTGGATTTAGTCACAAACACAATGATTGTGTTCGATAAGGCATACAATTATTATCACCAGTTTGCTTTGTGGACAAACAACAAGGTTTATTTTGTAACCCGACAGAAATCGAATGCAAAATACGAGGTTATTGACACTAAACGAAAGCACGAACGGGTTAAGGATGTGGCTATGGTTTTGAAAGACGAGACAATTGAGTTAGAATACGTTCCGGAGGATGAATCGGGTAAACGCCAAAACAAAAAACGTGGACGTGTTACGTTGCGAAGAGTTTGTTATCAGGATGAAATGAACCGTTATTATGTGTTCTTGACCAATAATCTGGAAATACCGGCTGAAGAGGTCGCCTTTCTGTACAAGAAACGTTGGGGAATTGAACTGCTTTTCAAAAAAATGAAGCAGAACTTCCAACTGCATTACTTTTATGGAGAGAATGAAACAGCTATCCGCACTCAAATTTGGTGTACGTTGATAGCACAACTTTTGTTGACCGTGTTGCAAAAGAAAGCTGACACGAAAAAAGCATTTTCAATTGTGGCAACTTTGGTAAGAATACACTTAATAAGCATGTTGGATGTATATGAATTGCTCAGAGGAACTAAAAGAGCCTTTGAAAAGAACCAAAACTCCCCACCAAATACAGCGCAGTTCACACTGAACCTGCAATTTTGAGGGGAGGTCTATTTGAGAAAACTCAATTAAATGCCCATTTAAAGGGCTTTGAAAGAGTTTTTTAATCAATATTTAAATTAATCGGATAATAGTGTTTTTTTTTAATCAATCGTTCTTCCGATATTCTCCATGCCAGGGAAGCACTGGGGAAAATACCTCTACGGGATGCCTCACTGAATTTTGCCGATTCATCAGTTCTGACGGTTGCTTCCATTAAATACCTTGATTTATAGGCATAATTCATGCGACAGATAAAACTCTGACGGCCCATTTCAGTAGCTCTTCCATCGGCAACCTGATTGGCAAAACCTCCGGCAAACAAATAATCAATACTTTTGGTTTTAAATCCTTCACGATAAGCACTAAACCAGTTAGTATAATAATCAATAACTTCATACAAAGCCAATGCAGAAACGTTATGATTTTTGCCAAAAGCACCATTATAATTCAATGAAAACTGACCGGTGAGTACACTGCTTCTAGTGTCTCTTTGTGTCAATTGCGGAGGACTTTGTGTTGTTTGCTGGGTATAAGTCTGGTTCGAATAATTGTAGGTATAACTATCAGCGCTACCCCAATAAAATAACTTATTAAAAATATTATTCTGATTTGTGTTTACAAAAGCCTTTGCTGTTAAACCTTTTAGTTGCTTAAAAGTATAAATCAATGCAAGACTGGCTTTAAAATTCTGACTTTGTGTTCTGTCATATCCCGATAAATCTATATTCGTCATATAAGGCAGACTTATAGAACCACCCGAACCACCATACGCTATTTTTGTAGGGTCGGGCAAGGTTGCCGAATAAATTGACAATGTATTCCAGTATTCGTTCCATACTGAATTATCGCCCACATAGCCACGTCTGGCGTAATTTTTAGTTTCCCAAATACTCGAGACATCTATTTGTGCTGAAAGGTTATCAATTATTTTGGCATCAATATTCGATCTTAAATTATAACGCTGGTAACCTCCTCCGTTGTTTTTAAACATGGTTTGCTGGTCCAAGAATCCCAAAAAACCATAAT
>CAIWIS010000810.1 GCA_903912795.1 uncultured Bacteroidales bacterium | reverse complement strand
TGTATGTTTTGGCTTAAAAATGAGTAATTGATTTATGCATTACTTTCTATTTAAATTTGAAGCATGATATTCTTTTGTTTGTTTTATCAAAACTTAAAATTAAAATAACTGTTATATTTGAAGTTTTTGACCAATAATTTAATTACTTTTGCAACCAATTTTTATTACTTATGACAATACAAAAAGATTATATATATCTAAATAAAATTGATTCGCCAGTTGATTTAAAAGCAATACCAAAAGAAGAGTTAACTACGGTCTGCAACGAATTAAGGCATTTTATAATTGATGAAGTTTCGAAAAATCCAGGTCATTTAGGTTCTAGTTTAGGTGTAGTTGAACTCACTGTTGCATTACATTATGTGTTTAATACTCCTTACGACCGTATAGTGTGGGATGTAGGTCACCAAGCTTATGGACATAAAATACTTACTGGTCGTCGAAATAAGTTCCATACAAACCGACAATTTAAAGGCTTATGTGGTTTTCCACTACCTGCCGAAAGTGAATACGATGCTTTTGGTGTAGGTCATTCATCAACAGCCATTTCGGCTGCTTTGGGTATGGCAGTTGCTGCATTTAATAAAGATGAAGTAAATAGGCATGTGGTGGCTGTTGTAGGCGATGGTGCCATGACAGGGGGCTTGGCTTTCGAAGGTTTAAATAATACGTCGATGGTTGATAATAACATGTTGATTATCCTCAATGATAATCAAATGGCTATTGACCCAATACATGGTGGTTTTACACAGTATTTAATTGATATTACTACTTCACAAACTTACAATAAGCTACGTTTTAAGGCATACAAAATCCTTAAAAAAATGGGATTAATTAGTGAACGTGGAAAAAACCGTATTATCAGTTTTAATAATACTGTAAAGGCTGCATTGACAAAACAACACAATATTTTCGAAGGCTTAAACATTCGTTATTTTGGACCTGTCGACGGACATGATGTGGATACATTGGTTAAGGTTTTGAATGATATTAAAGACTTCAAAGGACCTAAAGTGCTTCATTGTATTACTAAAAAAGGAAAAGGCTATGAGCCTGCCGAAAAATCGGTAACTGAATGGCATGCACCAGGCAAATTTTGTGTTGAAACTGGCGAACGAAATCAACCTATTACGACTGAAGCAACACCTCCGCTTTTTCAGGATGTATTTGGCGAAACCTTACTAGAACTTGCAAAACAAAACGATAAAATACTGGCTGTTACGCCTGCCATGCCATCGGGGTGCTCTATGATTATAATGCAAAAGGAACTTCCAAACAGAGTTTTTGATGTTGGTATTGCTGAGGGTCATGCAGTTACATTTTCGGCTGGACTAGTTAAAGATGGTATGATTCCATTTTGTAATATCTATTCATCGTTTATGCAACGTGCCTACGACAATGTAATACATGATGTGGCGCTTCAAAATTTACCAGTCATTTTTTGTTTGGATCGTGCCGGGATAGTGGGGTCGGATGGTGCAACGCATCATGGTATTTTCGATTTAGCATACATGCGCTGTATACCAAATATGACTATATCAGCTCCTCGTAATGAACACGAAATGAGGAATTTGATGTTTACGGCTTTGCATTTTAAAAAAGGACCATTTGTAATTCGTTATCCTCGTGGAAAAGGCAGTATAGTGGATTGGCGAAACGACATGACTGTTTTACCTGTTGGGAAAGGTGAATTATTGAAAACGGGTAAAGATCTTGCTGTTATTACAATAGGTACAATGGCTAATGTAGCTCAGGATGCAATAAAGCTTATCGAATCTGAGACTAAATTGACTATTGCACATTATGATATTCGTTTTTTAAAACCTATCGACAAAGAATTACTTCATGAAATTGCAACCAATTTCAAACAGGTTTTAACGATTGAAGATGGAGTTATTGATGGCGGTTTTGGAAGTTCAGTACTCGAATTTATGTCAGATAATAACTATAAAATCAATGTAAAACGTCTTGGTGTAAAAGATACTTTTGTGGAACACGGTACGCCAGATGAATTGTATCAATTACTTGGCCTTGATGTAAATGGAATAAAGGGTGAAATTGAAAAAATTCTTTTATAAGCAGAAGAATTAATAATTTGAAAATAAATAAATTATAATCGTATGAAAATTATTATTGCTGGAGCAGGTGAGGTGGGTACACATCTTGCCAAATTATTAGCCCGCGAAAATTTTGAAATCCTATTGCTCGACGAAGATCCTGATAAACTGAAAGATCTTGAGTCGGCTTATGATTTGATAACTAGTTTAGGATCACCTACATCTATTTCTGATTTGCAGGAAGCAGGTGTAAATGGAGCCGACCTTTTTGTGGCTGTTACTCCTCAAGAAAGTGTAAATATGACCGCCTGTATGTTGGCTAATAATTTAGGTGCAAAAAGTACGTTGGCTCGTATAAATAACTATGAATATTTACTGCCTAAAAACAAAGAGTTTTTCGAAAAATTAGGTGTTAATCATTTGATTTATCCCGAAGTACTTGCTGCCGAAGAAATTGTTGAATCTTTAAGTTCTAATTGGTTGCGTCAGAATCTAAGCTTTTGTAATGAAGCTCTAATTTTGTTAGGTATTAAAGTTCGGAATAATGCAAAAATTATTAACCAAAAATTTAATTCAGGTTTTTTCGATGCCGAAAATTATCGTGTAGTGGCAATAAAACGTGGTAATAAAACGATTATTCCTGTTGGGTCGGATTTAATTCTCGATAATGATATTGTTTATTTTATGACCACCTCGGATCAACGTGATTATGTTCGTCAGCAAGCAGGTAAAGAAGATCATCTTATAAAAAATATAATGATACTTGGTGGCAGTAAAATTGCTCAGAAGGCATTACGTGCACTACCTTCGTTTATGACCACTAAAATAATTGAAAGTGATCGCAGTAAAAGTTATTCTTTAGCCGAAAAGTTTAATAATTCTCTCATTATAAACTGCGATGGACGTAACATTGAAGCCCTTAAAGAAGAAGGTATTGAGGAAATGGATGCGTTTGTAGCTGTAAGTGAAAACTCTGAAGCTAATATCTTGGCTTGTTTAGCAGCAAAGCGTTTAGGAGTTCGTAAAACTGTAGCCGAAGTTGAAAATATTGATTACATTATGCTTGCCGAAAGCATGGATATTGGTACAGTAATAAATAAAAAAATGATTGCAGCAAGTTATATTTATCAGTTAACTTTAAATGCCGATGTGTTGAATGTTAGAACTTTAACATCGGCCGATGCCGAAGTAGTTGAGTTTGTTGCCAAAAAAGGTTCTAAAATAACTAAATCGAAAATTAAAGATATACGCTTGCCTGATCAAGTAAATTTGGGTGGGTACGTTCGCAATGGTAAAGGCTACATAATCAATGGTAATTCAGTATTACAAGCCGACGACCATGTAATTGTTTTTTGTGTTTCTTCGGCCATTCGTAAAGTTGAAAAATATTTTAATTAATACTTTCCGCAATTTTATACAATTTTATCATTAAAAAGCCTTTCGCTTAACTTTATTTCCGATTGACGATGCTTGATGATACGTTTTTAATAGTAATTTTGTAGATTATAAAAAATACGAAATATGGAGAAATTACGCTTTCAGAGTTTTGCAAGCGGTAGTAGTGGAAATTGTTATTACATTGGAAATGCAAAAGAAGGAATTCTGATTGACGCAGGGATAGGAGTGAGGACAATACGAAAGTGTTTAAGAAATATAGATTTAGATTTTGAAAATATTCTGGGGGTATTTGTTACTCATGATCATGCCGACCATATTAAATCAGTTGGAGTGCTTGGCGAAAAATACAATATCCCTATTTACAGCACCGAATTAGTGCATGCTGGCATCGCTAAAAGTTATTGTGTTACCGAAAAACTATATCAAAGTAGACGATTTATTGATAAAAACGTTCCCTTTAAGTTGGGCGATTTTACAATTACTGCATTTCCGGTGTCGCACGATGCTACTGATAATGTAGGATTTACGGTTGATTATAATAATAGAAAATTCTCGTTTGCAACTGATTTAGGATATGTAAGTTCCGACGTGAAATTACATTTGGAACAAGCCGATTTTATAGTTTTTGAAGCAAATTACGATGAGCAAATGCTCGATGGTGGCTTGTATCCCTTACATTTGAAGAATAGAATTAAAGCCAATACAGGGCATTTAAGTAATTTTGATTGTGGAAAATTTGTTGCCGAAATATATAATGAGCGTTTGCAGTATGTGTTTTTGTGTCATTTAAGTCGCGAAAACAATATGCCTGACATTGCTTTTGAAACTGTAAAGAGTTTTCTGGATGATAAAAATGTTCAAGTTGGGAAAGATTTGCAACTTGTTACCCTAAATAGATTTATACCATCTGATTTATATATTTTTGATTGACGAACTCTTGAATAATTTCATTTTATGGATACTAAATTAGTTATTATTCCTACTTATAACGAAAAAGAAAATATCGAAAACATCATTAGAGCGGTTTTTAACCAGCCTATCGATTTTCATATTTTAATTATCGAAGATGGTTCGCCTGATGGTACTGCGTTGATTGTAAAGGAACTACAAGCCGAGTTTTCGAATAAATTGTTCATGATTGAACGCAAAGGGAAACTGGGTTTAGGAACTGCTTATATCACTGGTTTTAAATGGGCTTTGGAGCATAATTACGATTATATATTCGAAATGGATGCAGATTTTTCGCACAATCCAACTGATTTACCCAAGTTGTATAAAGCTTGTTCTGAGAAGGGTGCCGATGTAGCCATTGGGTCACGCTATGTAAGTGGAGTTAATGTTGTTAATTGGCCTATTGGACGTGTTTTAATGTCGTATTTTGCATCAAAGTATGTTCGTTTTGTGTTAGGTGTGAAAATTTCGGATACTACTGCTGGCTTTAAATGTTACAAAAACATTGTTTTAAAAACTATTGAACTCGATAAAATCAGATTCAAAGGTTATGCTTTTCAGGTTGAAATGAAATTTACAGCTTTTAAATGTGGATTTAAAGTTGTTGAAGTTCCAATTATATTTATCAACAGAGAACTAGGAACATCCAAAATGAATAGCGGAATATTTGGAGAAGCGTTTTTTGGTGTAATCCAACTTAAACTGAATAGTTGGTTTCGTAACTATCCTCAAAAATAAAAAATCAAAACATTGCTAAAATGAGTGTTTTTCTGATAAAAAATGCAACCATTATAAACGAAGGCAGAACATTTAAAGGTTCCGTTTTGGTCGAAAATGCTTTCATAAAATCCATATACGCCGAAGGTGATTTTATTCCTGAAATTGCCAATTGCGAAACTATTAATGCTGAAGGAAAAATACTAATTCCAGGTGTAATTGATGACCAAGTACATTTTAGGGAACCCGGCCTTACACATAAAGGAAATATTTATTCCGAATCGCGAGCTGCTGTTGCTGGTGGTGTCACATCGTTTATGGAAATGCCAAACACTATGCCTCTTACAATAACAATAGATGCGCTCGAAGATAAATATAAACTCGGAGCTGAGAAGTCGTTCGCAAACTATTCTTTTTATATGGGGGCTACCAATAATAACCTCGCTGAGTTACATAAAGTTGATCCGCGAAAGGTTTGTGGATTGAAAGTTTTTATGGGTTCTTCGACAGGTAATATGTTGGTTGACAATAAAGAAACCTTGAGTAATATTTTTAATGAAATACCAATGCTTATAGCTACGCACTGCGAAGATGAAGCAACTATTCAGGCTAATAAAGCTCATTACAAAGCCATGTATGGCGATGATTTGCCAATTCAGTTTCATCCCTTAATTCGCAATGATGAAGCATGCTATCGCTCTTCGTCGTTTGCGGTGGAATTAGCAACAAAATACAATGCACGTTTGCATGTGTTGCATATTTCTTCCGAAAAAGAAATGTCGCTTTTCGACAATAAAAAACCATTAATCGAAAAAAATATTACGTCCGAAGTTTGTGTTCATCATCTTTGGTTTTCGGATATTGATTATGCCAAATATGGAAACCGAATAAAATGGAATCCAGCAATTAAATCGGAACGAGACAAACAGGCATTAATTGAAGCTTTAAATAATGGAAAAATTGATGTGGTAGCTACCGATCATGCTCCACATTTAATGCGTGAAAAAGAAGGTTCATGTTTAAAGGCTGCTTCGGGTGGTCCACTTATTCAGCATTCATTAATTGCCATGTTGCAAATGGCTAAGGACGCTGTTTTTACATACGAAAAAGTGGTTGATAAAATGTGTCACGCACCAGCCGAACTTTACAGAGTGGAACAACGAGGTTATATTCGCGAAGGTTATTATGCTGATTTGGTATTGATTGATAACAATACTTCATGGACTGTAACGAACGAAAGTTTACTGTATTTTTGTAAATGGTCGCCATTTGAAGGTACAAAGTTTGATCATAGTATACTTAAAACTTGGGTTAATGGTCAACTCGTATACAATAATGGTGTAATTAATGACGATGTGCGCGGAATGCGTTTAACTTTTAATATTTAAGTATGATAATTTTCTTCAGAAAATCCCAATTCTTGTTTTTACTAGCTGTTTTAGTTTTGGTATCGTGTACTAAGCCTGTTGCGAAAAAAATAGATTACATACATAACGAAGGAAAAGCTCAAGGTACTTATTATTCAGCTACTTATTTGCAACCCGAAGGCAAAAACTTACAAGCGCAAATTGATACTTTTTTCAATGAATTTGATCGATCGTTATCAACTTATAATCCAAATTCGATTATATCGAAAATAAATCAAAACAACGATTCGGTTCAAACGGATGCTTATTTTGAATCCATGTTTGAAGCGGCTCAAAAAGTATCAATGCTCACCAACGGTGCATTTGACATAACTGTAGCACCGTTAGTAAATATTTGGGGTTTTGGATTTGGTAATCACGATAGGAGTAAAGAGCCTGATTATACAAAACTAATGCCACTTATTGGATACCAAAAAGTGAAATTGCAAAATCATAAAATTATCAAGGATAATCCTGCAATTATGATCGATGCAAGTGCTATTGCTCAAGGATATTCTGCTGATTTGATTGCAAAATTATTTGAGAAAAATGGCTGCGAAAATTATATGATTGATATCGGTGGCGAAATTGTTTGCAAAGGTTTAAACCCCAAGGGTTTAAATTGGAAAATTGGTATTGATAAGCCAGTTGACGATTCGATAAACGTGGATGGTGAATTGCAAGCTATAGTAAGTATAACAAACAGAGCATTAACCACTTCGGGTAATTATCGTCAGTTTTATTACAAAGATGGTCAGAAATTTGCACACACCATTAATCCCAAAACAGGTCGCCCTGTGCAGCATAACTTGTTAAGTGCTACAGTAATAGCGGCCGATTGTACAACAGCCGATGCTTTTGCTACAGCATTTATGGTACTTGGTAAAGATAGTGCAATGGCATTGTGCAAACGAATTCCAGATATGGATTGTTACTTGGTATACACTGATAAAGCGGGGAAATTCCAAGTAATTTACACCGACGGATTTAAAAAATATTTGAACGAATAATGAATTCGCCTTTCTTTTTGACCATTTTGCAGTTTAAACTTTAAAATAATTGTATTTATTTTTTTATTACCAATATATTAACTACTTTTGCAGTCCGAATTTTAATTATGAAAAGATATTCATTAATTCTCGTTTTATCAATTGTTTTATTCGCTTCATGTGGTGATTATCAGAAACTTTTGAAGAGCACAGATCCCGAATTAAAATATACGAAAGCAGTTGAGTATTTTGAAAAAGGCGATTTTATGCGAGCAACAACTTTGTTCGACGAAATTTCGACCTATTTTAAAGGCACAGAACGCTCCGAAACTATTTTAAATTATCTTTCAAAATCTTATTTGGGACAGAAAGATTATTTTACAGCAAGCGAATACTACAAAACTTATGTAAAAACATATCCTAAAGGGAAATATGTTGTAGAATCGAAGTATATGATTGGCTATTGTTATTACCTCGATTCGCCTGATGCCCGCTTGGATCAAACTGCTACGAACGATGCTGTAGCTTCATTACAAGAGTTTGTTGATGTTTATCCCGAAAGTGAAAGAGTGCCCGATGCTATGAAATTGCTTGACGAGTTAAATGATAAAATAGCCTATAAATATTATTTGAATTCGAAACTGTATTTCAACTTAGGGAACTACTTAGGAAATAATTACGAATCGGCTGTTATAACAGCACAAAATGCTTTAAAACGCTTTCCGTCCACTAAGTATCGCGAAGAATTATCAATTATTATTCTTGATGCTAAATACCAACAAGCGGTACAAAGTTTTGAGGAAAAGAAAATGGATCGTTACAGAGCAACAATTGACGAATACTACAATTATATAAATGAGTATCCCGAAGGAAAATTGCGCAAGCATGCTGATAAAGTTTTTAGCGAATCGAAAAAAATTGTAAAAGATTAAATATATAAAATTATGGATCATAAAAAAGTAAATGCACCTTTGAGTACTATCTCGCGCGATATGAACGTGTTAAGCGAGAATGTTGGTAATGTTTACGAAACAGTGAAAATTATTGCCAAACGTGCCAATCAAATTACTGCCGAAGTAAAATCCGAACTTGATAAAAAACTTCAGGAGTTTTCATCGTTGAGCGAAAACATCGAAGAAGTTTTCGAAAACCGTGAACAAATTGAAATTTCGCGTCATTACGAAAAACTTCCTAAACCTACTCTAGTAGCTACACAGGAATTTATCGAAGAAAAGGTTTATTATCGTAATCCGATAAAAGATAGCAAGATAAAGTAAATTTTAAATCCTAGATTTAAGAATATTATAAATAAAAGAATGAAGAGTTTTTAAACTACTTTGTTCTTTTATTTTTTTTTGTGAGTTCAGTTCGTAACATTTTTGTATTTTTGCCGTATATAATATTGTGAGTGTAATATTTCGATTTATTTAATTTAATTGAAAGGGAAAAGGCTATGTTAAAAGGAAAAAAAATTATTCTGGGAATAACAGGAAGTATTGCGGCATATAAAGCTGCTATTCTTGCAAGATTAATGGTAAAGGAAGGCGCTGAAGTAAAAGTAGTTATGACTCCTTTAGCAAAAGAGTTTATTACACCACTTACTATGGCAACCGTTTCAAACAATCCAATTTTAGTGGATTTTTTTAATCCCGAAAACGGCGATTGGAATAGTCATGTTGATTTAGGTTTGTGGGCGGATGCTTTAATAATTGCCCCTGCCACTGCCAATACTATTGGGAAAATGGTGAGTGGAGTAGCCGATAATTTGTTGTTGACTACTTATTTGTCTGCTAAATGTCCTGTATTTATTGCTCCAGCAATGGATTTGGATATGTATGCACATCCATCAACAAAACGAAATATTAAACAATTGCAAGCCTATGGAAATCACATTATTGATTCATCAGTAGGTTTCTTGGCAAGTGGACTTGAGGGTAAAGGACGAATGGAAGAGCCCGAAAATATTATTCGTTATATGACCGATTATTTTACGCCCAAAAAAATGTTAGGCAAAAAAGTATTGATCACAGCTGGTCCTACCTACGAAAAAATTGATCCTGTACGCTTTATTGGCAATTACTCATCGGGTAAAATGGGTTTTGCACTGGCTGAGTCTTGCGCTATGCAAGGTGCCGAAGTTACATTAATAGCTGGTCCAGTTAGTTTAAGCGCCAAACACCGAAACATTAAACGAATAAATGTTGATACAGCCGATCAAATGTATAAAGCTGTAATGAGTAAATTCGATAAGATGGATGGTGCTATTTTATGTGCTGCTGTTGCTGATTTTGCTCCTTCGCATAAATCAAAATCGAAAATTAAACGCGAGAATGATGATTTGACGATTGAATTAAAGCCTACTGTAGATATAGCTGCTACTCTCGGAAAAATTAAAAAAGATGAACAGTTTTTAGTAGGCTTTGCACTCGAAACAGATAATGAGGAGGCAAACGCAATTTCAAAAATGGAACGAAAGAATTTTGATTTTATTGTTTTAAATTCGCTTCAGGATGCTGAATCGGGTTTTGGATTTGATACCAATAAAGTGTCAATTATTCATAGTTCAGGTTACAAAAAACATTATGAGCTGAAAACTAAGCTTGCTGTAGCCGATGATATTGTGAATGAAATAAATACACTTATTTTTTAATGTTGAACGCTGAATGAAAAAGTTAATTGTAATATTGTTTGCAGGCCTTTTTGGTACTATAAACTTGTTTTCACAGGAATTAAAATGCAATGTAAATATTAATTCCGATATGGTTATTGGTACCAATAAGTCAGTATTTAATACGCTTCAAAAATCAATTTCGGAGTTTATGAATACGCGTCGTTGGTCAGAAATGACAATTGCGAATACCGAAAAGATTGAATGTAATATGAGTATTATTGTAAAAAAGGTTGATGGAGACTTGTTTACAGCCGATATTCAAATTCAATCGCGTCGTCCGGTCTACAATTCATCCTACAATACCACGCTTTTTAATTTTAAGGACAATTATTTTTCGTTTGATTATAAGGAATTTGATCAACTCGAAATGAACGAAAATACCATTACTTCAAATCTTACAGCCGTGTTGGCTTATTATGCCTATTTAATAATTGGTTACGATTTGGATTCGTATGCAAGGTTAGGAGGTACACCTTTTTTCGAAGCAGCCGAAAGAATTGTAAATGCAGCTCAGGCAGCCGATTTAGTTGGTTGGAAAGCGTTTGAAAGTAGCAAAAACCGCTATGCATTGGTCAATAATCTTACAGACGAAGCTTTTAAAAAGTACAGATCTTATTTCTACGAATATCACCGTTTGGGATTGGACGAAATGTCGGTTAATATAACAAATGCTCGATCAAAGATTGCTCTGGGATTACCATTACTGCGCGAAGCGAATAGAGCACGCCCTTCGGCTATTGTTATTGCCTCGTTTTTGGATGCCAAAAACGAAGAGTTGATAAATATTTTTTCAAAAGCCACAGATAAAGAGAAAAAAGAGGCTGTTGAAATTTTATCGGATGTAAATCCAACTCAAACTGATCGTTACGAAAAAATTTTGAAAAATTAAAAATGCTTAAATCACTCTATATTTTAAATTATGCTCTTATTTCGGAACTCGAAATTGATTTTGAGTCAGGTTTTTTGTCCATTACTGGCGAAACTGGTGCAGGTAAATCTATTATTTTAGGTGCATTATCGTTAATTTTAGGACAAAGAGCCGAAACAAAAGCCATTAAAAATGATGCTGATAAATGTGTTATTGAGGCAACTTTCGATATTAAAGGTTATACAAAATTAAGTGGTTTTTTTACTCTAAATGATATTGATACTCCATCGGACGAATGTATTATTCGAAGGGAGTTAACAAGCGCTGGAAAATCGCGGGCTTTTATTAACGATACTCCGGTGCCTTTAAATGTGTTGCGTGAGCTCACTGTTCAGCTTATCGACATTCATTCGCAACATGATAATCTTATGTTGGCAAATCCTACCTATCAGCTCGATGTGGTTGATACTATTGCTCAAAATTCATTGCTTTTAAACGCTTATACTGACAGCTTTCAGCGTTGGCAACAATTACTAGCCGACCAGAGAAAACTGGAACAAAATGCACGTCGCTATAGCACTGAGTTAGATTATATTCAGTTTCAATATAATCAATTAGTTGAAGCACAATTAGTAGCTGATGAACAAGAAATGCTTGAATTAG
>CAIWIS010000809.1 GCA_903912795.1 uncultured Bacteroidales bacterium | reverse complement strand
CAGAAATAGAACGGTGGTAGGCCGTTATGATAGTGGCATTTACGATAGTATACCTTATGGTGGCTTCTATACTCAAAAACAAATAAAAGAAATAGTAAAATATGCCGCTGATAGGTATATAACTACGATTCCCGAAATTGATATGCCTGGTCACATGCTCGCAGCACTTACATCATTCCCCCATTTAGGTTGTACGGGTGGCCCATATAAAGTGGCCGAAGATTGGGGCGTTTTCGACGATGTACTTTGCGCTGGTAAAGAATCTACATTTACTTTTGTCGAAAATGTTTTATCCGAAGTAATAGCACTTTTTCCTTCCAAAAAAATTCATATTGGAGGTGATGAATGCCCTAAAACAAGGTGGATTAATTGCCCAAACTGTCAGAAACGAATTGTTGACGAAAAACTTCAGGGTGATTCCTTACATACTTCGGAAGCCAAACTTCAAAGCTACTTTATTACTCGGGTTGAGCAATATTTAAATAGTAAAGGCCGACAAATAATTGGCTGGGATGAGATTTTGGAAGGTGGATTAGCACCGAATGCTACGGTTATGTCGTGGCGAGGAGTTACAGGTGGTATACAAGCTGCAAAAATGAATCACAAAGTAATAATGAGTCCTTATTCCAATCTGTATTTTGACTATTATCAGTCCATAGATAGGTCAAAAGAGTATTTGTCGATAGGTGGTTTTGTATCAGTCGAAAAAGTTTATAATTACGAACCAATTCCCGCTGAACTGAACGAAACGGAAGCAAAGTACGTTATAGGAACGCAAGCAAATTTATGGACGGAATATATTGCTTCTGAGAAACATGCCGAGTATATGTTATTACCACGTTTGGCTGCACTGTCGGAAGTACAATGGACAGCTCCTGCGCAGAAAAACTATTCCGATTTTTTAATCCGTCTACCATTTCTTGCCGATATTTATCAGAAGCGTGGTTATAATTTTGCAAAACACGTTTTCGAAAACAAATAACATTATCAATTAAATGAACACTTTTCTTTACACAATCCTTGCTTTATTTGCTGCCGGAATTGGCAGCGTAGCTTTATCGAGCACATTATTACTATTAAACAATAAATGGTTGGCAAAAATATCCAGTTATTTATTGTATTTAGCTGGAGGCACTTTACTTGGCTCAGCTTTGTTGGGTTTAATTCCTGAAGCTGCCGAAACCTTATGCATTCACGATGTAGTAATGTGGGTATTGGGCGGAATAATTTTGTTTTTTATACTCGAAAAAATTATCCTTTGGCGCACTTGTCGCGACGAGAACTGCGCTCGTCAAAATCATGCAGCAGCACCAATGATTATTATTGGCGATGCCATACACAATGCGATTGATGGAGTAGTGATTGCTGCTTCGTTTTTGACCTCAGTTGAACTCGGAATATTTGTTACTTTTTCAGTCCTTTTACATGAAATTCCTCAGGAATTGGGCGATTTTGGCATTTTACTTAAAAGCGGGTATTCGCGCAAAAAAGCATTACTATACAATATATTATCGGGCAGTAGTGCCATAGTAGCTGGTGTAGCAGCATACTTTTTGCTCGACTTTGTCGAAGCGTTTATCCCTTATACAATTGCCATTGCTGCCGCAAGTTTTCTGTATGTGTCATTAGCCGATTTAATACCCGAAATGCACAAAGAAACAAAACTGAAAGAATCTGCAATTCAAATATTTTTAATAATTATTGGTATTGCTATCATTTTTCTATCCAAAGGCACACATCAACATTGAACAGTAAGTTGTTTACAATAAGAAAAATCAATATTCTAAAATACATACAGGTGCACCTACCTGTACTTTATTGCCGATGAATGTAAGTTCGCCGGTTTTTTTATTTCTACTAAATATGGCAATTTCATTAGATCGTTGATTTCCAACTAACACATAATTTCCGTCTTTTGTTATAGCAAAATTTCGTGGGCCAACTCCCTCAACCGAAATTTGTTGAACAAATTCTATTCTGCCTGATTTCGATGTTTTAAAACAGCTTATATCATTGGCTGTTCCTCTGTTTGTGGCGTATACAAACATACCGTCAGGCGAAACATGTATATCAGCAGCTCCGGTTTGAATATCTTTTTTTATAACAACCGAAGCTGTATCAACCAATGTCAATCTACCATAATCATATTTTATGGTCGACAATGTACCATCTAATTCTTGAATTAAGTAGATATAATTTCCTTTATTATCAAAAGTCAAATGGCGTGGACCACTACCTTTTTTAAGTTGCAAAGTATTAAAGGCGGTTAAAGGTTGTGTTAAACTATTTTTATCATAGCTATAAACTGTCAGTAAATCTGTGCCTAAATCGTTTACTAATAAAAACTTACTATCTGGCGAAACTACAACTTGATGTACATGAGGTTTTGTTTGGCGTGTTGGGTTAACACTCATTCCTGTATGTTGAATTTTTTGCACAACTTCGCTCAACGAATTATTATCTTGAATATTGTATGCAAATAAACTTCCACCGCCATAATTTGCAATAAAAACATGTTTCGCAGTAGCAGCAATATGACAAGGGCCAGTATCATTTCCTGCACTAACCTTATTTATTAAGGATGTACTGCTTGTAACTGGATTGAAATTAAAAGCGTTTACACTACATTTATCGCCTCGTTCGCTTACCGAAAACACTTGTTTCTTGTTTTTACTAATTGCTAAAAAACTAGGGTCTACTACCTCAGCAACAATTTTTAAATCAGGACTCAAAGTTTTTTTATTTAGCTTTAAACTGTAAATTCCTTTGGATGGTGTATTGCTTGTGTATGTACCTATTAGGAATTGATAATGTTTATTTTTTGAACTTAAATTGGTCATTAATACAAAAATAAAAATGATTGATAACAGTTGTTTCATAACAAATAGAGTATTATTTAAAAAAAAATATGTGTTGATTATAATATTGAGCAAATTTACAAATAAATTCCGAAGTCTAATCCTATTGTATTTAATCAATTGCATTTTTTTTATTAGGTATAACTTTCAAATTGTAAATGTGACGCAATTGCTTAAAATAAAAGCCATTTTAGATATCACAAACACTGAAAAACCTTATATTTGTAGCGTGTTTACTACCAATTTGATAAATTTATTTACTCATCAAAAAGCAGTCATGTATCAACAGTTTAAAAATCATCTCAACAATGAATTGGCTCAAATTAACGAAGCTGGTTTATTCAAAAACGAACGAATCATAGTTTCGGCTCAAAATGCAAATATTAAAATTGCCGATGGCAAAGAAGTTTTAAACTTTTGTGCCAACAATTACCTTGGACTTTCCAATAATGCCGAATTAATCAAAGCAGCCAAACAAGGGCTTGACTCGCATGGATATGGTATGTCGTCGGTTCGATTTATATGCGGCACACAGGACTTGCACAAACAATTGGAGAAAAGTATCGCTGATTTTTTTGGAACGGAAGATACCATTTTATACGCTGCTTGCTTTGATGCTAACGGAGGTGTTTTCGAACCATTATTAGGTGAAGAAGATGCTATTATTTCGGATGCATTGAATCATGCCTCTATCATCGATGGAGTACGCCTTTGCAAAGCTCAACGTTACCGATATGCCAATGCCGACATGCAAGACCTCGAGAATCAACTTATTGCTGCACAAGCACAACGATTTAGATTGATAGTGACCGATGGCGTTTTTTCGATGGATGGTAATGTGGCGCCTTTGGATAAAATTTACGAATTGGCCAATAAATACAATGCCATGATTATGGTCGACGAATCGCATTCGGCTGGTGTGGTAGGGCAAACTGGACGAGGAGTAACCGAATTGCATAATTTAAAAGGCAAAATGGAGATAATTACAGGTACGCTTGGTAAAGCGTTTGGTGGTGCAATTGGTGGTTTTACTACTGGTAAAAAAGAAATTATCGACATACTTCGTCAACGTTCGCGACCTTATCTTTTTTCAAATTCAATACCACCAATGGTGGCTTCGGCTGGCATACGCATGTTCCAAATGATGAGCGAAACAAATGTACTTCAGGATAAACTACATGAAAATACGGCCTATTTTGTAAGTGAAATGCGTGAAGCTGGTTTCGATATAAAACCTACACAGTCGGCTATTTGTGCTGTAATGCTTTACGAAGCAAAATTATCACAGAAATTTGCAGCTCGTATGCTCGACGAAGGCATTTATGTAGTTGGTTTCTATTTCCCGGTAGTTCCCAAAAAACAAGCACGTATTCGAGTTCAAATTTCGGCAGCGCACGAACGTGAACATTTGGACAAATGCATACAAGCCTTTATAAAAGTGGGGAAAGAATTGAATGTGTTGATGTGACAATGTGATAAAATGCCAATAACTTGATTTGCTAAACAACCATTTTTTTTTCTTAATTTCTAACTTCTAATTTCTAACTTCTAAAAAATGAAAGCATTAGTAAAAATTAAACCCGAAAAAGGTATTTGGATGGAAGAAGTTCCAATGCCGCATGTAGGTATAAACGATGTTTTAATTAAAATAAAAAAAACAGCTATCTGTGGTACCGATTTACATATTTATAAATGGGACGATTGGTCGGCACGAACTATAAAAACACCTATGACTATTGGTCATGAATATATGGGCGAAATTGTAGACAAAGGGCGTGGTGTAAAAAACATTCAGATTGGCGATAGGGTTACAGGCGAAGGACACATAGCATGTGGGCATTGCCGTAATTGCCGACGTGGGAAATTGCATGTATGCGAAAACACGGTGGGAATAGGAGTAAATCGCGATGGTGCATTTGCTGAATACCTATCTTTACCATCCCAAAATGTAGTAAAACTTGATGCACGCATTACCGACGAAATGGCATCCATTATGGACCCT
>CAIWIS010000808.1 GCA_903912795.1 uncultured Bacteroidales bacterium | reverse complement strand
TTCATTATGATGGAGCAACTATTGGAAATAACCGAATTATTGATACGAACGATGACAAAGTAATTGACCCATCAGATAGAGTCGGTGTTGGAAATCCTGAACCAAAATTTACTGCAGGATTGTTGAATACGTTTAAATATTACAATATATCTTTGGCTATCCAACTTACCGGATCGTATGGAAATCAGGTAATGAATGGGGGTTATAGAACAGTAGGAACATTAACCAATGATTTTAGAGATGCGTCCCAGTATGCTTATGATCATTCCTGGTCACCTGAAAATCCAAATGCTCGCTTCGCATTGCCCATGCTTAATGTCAAGGATTTTAGAGGAAGTTATTTTTTTGATACTTACATTGAAGATGCTTCATTCCTGCGTATTCAAAGTGTGGTTTTAACTTACGATTTTTCTAAAACATTCTTACGGAGATCTAAACTTCAAGCATTAAGCGTTAATTTGAATATCCAGAATCTGTTTACATTCACAAATTATTCTGGTCTTGATCCGCAGGCATCATGGGGTTACCGAACAGATCCACTCCGACGTGGTGTTGATTATTACGATGGATACCCTATTCAAAGAACAGCCTCTTTAGGACTAAAGTTAAGTTTTTAAAAGAATAAATATTTCATTATCAGATTTATATGAAAAATACTAAAATAATCATAGTTGCAATGCTTGTTGGACTATTTAGTTCTTGCGACGATTTTTTAAACGTTGCTCCTGACAGAGATATTTTTGCAACAAAAGCGAATGCCTACAAAAGCGAAGCCGATTTTGAGTCAGGTATAATGGGATGCTACAAAACATTTGCTCAGACCTATAATGACAATTTGTTGATAATAGCCAACACTATGGCCGATGACTCCTATAATCCTCGTGTGAGCCAGTTCGACAACACTGCTTATTTAAAATTATTCAAACCCGGTCAGTCTGATATTTTGATTTTCTGGTCGCTGTGGCAAAAAAGTTATGCGGCAGTACGTAATGTAAATTTACTTCTTAATTATGTTCAAACTGCGGATATTTCGGCAGAATTAAAAATAAAATATGAAGCAGAGGCAAGGTTCTTAAGAGCTTATCTCTATTTCGATCTGGTAAAAGTTTGGGGTGATGTGCCTTTGGTTTTGGCACCACTCGAAAATATCAACGAGGCATATTCCATTATCAGAACGCCAAAAGTTGATGTTTACAAACAGATTTACAACGATGTAGATTATGCAATAAATCATTTAGCAGAATCGCATGACCCAAGCCGAACAAATGTGTACGCTGCCCGAATGCTTAAAGCCAGAGTTTTATTGTACGACGCAGGTGCCACTTTTAAATACGATAATGAGGCTCTGTCTTTGCTAAATGGGATTACAGGCTTTGAATTGATGGAGAATTTCAGTGACTTGTTTAATAACCCATCAAAAGAAAATTCTAAAGAATCCATTTTTGAATTGCAATTTGCTGCGACAACAGGTATGGGGACAAAAGTACCATCGAGTTTTACCAATTCAGATTATATCAAAGGAGTGCCTGTTGGATCGGTTCCTAATGG
>CAIWIS010000807.1 GCA_903912795.1 uncultured Bacteroidales bacterium | reverse complement strand
TTGTTTTAATTAAATTGCAATATTTTAAAGCATTAACAAAGCTATTCTCCGATTTGTTCACAAACTACATTTTACTAAAGTAGCAAAATACACTTATAAAAAAATCTCCGAACAACTTTCGTTATTCGGAGATTTTTATTCTTAAGCCCTTTTTAGGGGGTTGGGAGTTTATTAAAACACTTGTTCGGCCATACGTTTGTAGCCTGTATAACGCCATTTAGCATTTTCTTCGGCTGCTTTAAACAATTCTTCTGCTTCAGCAGGGAACTGTTTCAATAGCGATGTATAACGTACTTCACCTTTCAAGAAGTTTTGGAATTCGTCCCAGTTTGGTTCTTTCGAATCTAAAGTCATTGGGTTTTTTCCTTCAGCTTCTAATGCAGGATTGTAACGATACAAGTGCCAGTAACCGCATTTAACAGCTAATTCTTGTTCCATATTGGCTTTACCCATGCCTGTACCAATACCGTGACTGATACATGGTGAATAAGCAATAACAATTGATGGTCCATCATAAGCTTCTGCTTCAC
The DNA here is from genome assembly GCA_903912795.1 of uncultured Bacteroidales bacterium. Classification (GTDB taxonomy): domain Bacteria; phylum Bacteroidota; class Bacteroidia; order Bacteroidales; family Paludibacteraceae; genus Paludibacter. The sequence continues at coordinate 15,700 of CAIWIS010000807.1, read as the reverse complement.
GAATTGCTTTCAATGTTTGTGCCTGATTAGCTCCTAAAGCTACTTGAGCTACATAAACATAACCATAAGTGGCAGCAATCATACCCAAGTCTTTTTTACGAACTCTTTTACCTGAAGCAGCAAACTTAGCTACAGCACCTACCGGAGTCGATTTTGAAGCCTGTCCGCCTGTGTTCGAATAAATTTCGGTATCAAGTACTAATATGTTTACATTTTTGCCTGAAGCAATTACGTGATCCAATCCACCAAAACCAATATCATAAGCCCAACCATCACCACCAACTATCCATTGTGATTGTTTGATTAGGTATTGACTAAGTTCCGAAATCTGAACACATTTATCACATTTCTTTTCGTTTACTAGAGGAGTAATTTTTGCTGCTAATTCTTTCGATTTGTCAGCATCGTTTTTAAATTCTAACCATTCTGTAAATAAGCCTTTTAACTCGTCAGAGCAGCAATTTTCAGCAAGCGCCTCAGTCATTAAACGTACTATACGTTCACGCATATTATCATAAGCGAATACCATACCCAAGCCGAACTCAGCATTGTCTTCGAACAATGAATTAGCCCATGCTGGTCCACGACCTTCATCGTTTACAGTGTAAGGAGTAGAAGGAGCCGAAGCTGAATAAATAGAGCTACAACCTGTTGCATTTGATACCATCTGACGGTCACCAAACAATTGGGTTACAAGTTTCACATATGGAGTTTCACCACAACCAGCACAAGCGCCCGAGAACTCAAACAATGGAGTTGCAAACTGTGAGTTTTTCACATTGGCTTTAGTATCAACCAAATGTTGTTTGGTTTTAACTTCGTCAATACAGAATTCCCAGTTAGTTTGGTTTTCATATTGTGTTTCAATTGGCACCATTTTCAATGCTTTTCCACCTTTATTTCCCGGACAAACTTCAGCACAGTTATCGCAACCCATACAGTCGAGTACATCAACCTGAATGCGGAAGCTCATGTCAACAAATTGTTTACCGTTAGCTTTCAATGTGTCAGCAGCAAAAGGAGCTTTCGAAGCTTCTACAGCATCCAATAGGAATGGACGGATAGCAGCGTGAGGACAAACGTAAGCACATTGGTTACATTGAATACAGTTGTCTTTATCCCAAACAGGAACATTAGCAGCTACACCGCGTTTTTCGTATTTAGTTGTACCTTGATCCCAAGTTCCATCTTCACGACCCTTAAATGCTGAAACAGGAATATTATCACCAGCTTGTGCATTTACAGGAATAACGATATTTTTGATAAAATCAGGAACATCAGCACCAATTACTGCATCGTCGTCGAGCAAATTAGCCCATTCTGCAGGAACTTCTACTTGAGTGTATTCGCCACCGCGATCAACGGCTGCATAGTTCATGTTGATAACTCTCTCACCTTTATTACCATACGATTTTACAATAGCATATTTCATTTTATCTACTGCTAATTCGTAAGGAATTACATTGGTAATTTTGAAGAAAGCTGATTGCAAAATAGTGTTTGTACGGTTCCCTAGACCAATTTCTTGAGCAATATTGGTTGCATCGATAATATATAAAGTGATATTATTAGCAGCCAAGTATTTTTTTACATTGGTAGGAAGATTTTTTTGAACTTCTTCGGCACTCCAGATAGTATTCAAAAGGAATGTACCATTTTTCTTCAATCCTTTGGTTACATCGTAAAGTTTAAGGTAAGCCTGAACGTGACAAGCCACAAAGTCAGGTGTAGTTACCAAATACGTAGAACGAATAGGAGTATTACCAAAACGAAGGTGAGAACAAGTAAAACCACCCGATTTTTTTGAATCATAAGCAAAATATGCTTGCGAATATTTATCGGTATTGTCACCAATAATTTTAATTGAGTTTTTGTTAGCACCTACAGTACCATCAGCACCTAAACCATAGAATTTTGCTTCGTATGTTCCAGTACCACCCATCGAAATTTCTTCGCCTAACGGAAGTGATGTAAAAGTAATATCATCAACTATACCTACTGTAAATCCATTGCGTGGTGAAGGTAAACCTAAGTTTTGATATACCGATAATACCTGAGCAGGAGTGAAGTCTTTCGACGAAAGACCATAACGTCCACCAACTACTAATGGTTGGTTTTCAGTGCCATACAATACATCTTTTACATCTAAGTACAATGGTTCGCCACCAGCGCCTGGTTCTTTAGTACGGTCAAGTACGCAAATACGTTTTGCAGTTTTTGGAAGTACTGAAAGGAAGTGTTTAGCTGAGAATGGACGATACAAGTGAACAGAAATCAAACCAACTTTTTCGCCTTTAGCTGTAAGGTAATCAATACCTTCGCGTATAGCTTCAGTTGAAGAACCCATGGCTACAACTACTCGGTCGGCATCTGGTGCACCATAATAATCGAACAAACCATATTGACGGCCAGTAATAGCATTTAATTTTACAAGATAATCATCAACAATGCCAGGAATGGCATCGTAAAAAGGATTACAAGCTTCGCGAGCTTGGAAATAAATATCACCGTTTTGAGCAGTACCACGAACCACTGGGTGTTCAGGACTCAAGGCACGGTTGCGGAAATCTTTCAATGCATCTTGGTCAACTAAACCAATAACTGCTTCAGCATCAATTTCTTCAATTTTCTGAATTTCGTGTGAAGTACGGAAACCATCGAAGAAATGTACAAAAGGTACACGTGAAGTTAATGACGCTAGGTGAGCCACAGCAGCTAAATCCATAACTTCCTGTACTGAACCTGTAGCAAACATAGCACATCCTGTTTGACGAACTGCCATAACATCTTGGTGGTCGCCAAAAATTGAAAGAGCATGTGAAGCCAAAGCACGAGCTGAAACATGATAAACGCCTGGAAGTAATTCACCAGCAACTTTATACATATTAGGCACCATAAGCAATAGACCCTGCGATGCAGTAAATGTAGATGTCAAAGCGCCTGCTTGAAGTGCACCGTGCATAGCAGCAGCTGCTCCACCTTCCGATTGCATTTCTTGAACTTGTACCTTTTCACCAAACATGTTTTTACGTCCGGTTGCAGCCCACTCGTCAACATATTCTGCCATAGTCGACGATGGCGTAATTGGATAGATAGCAGCCACTTCGCTGAACATATAAGCTATATGTGCAGCAGCCTGATTTCCATCACAAGTTAAAAACTTTTTTGTTTTTGCCATTTTTGATTGTAATTAGACTCCTAACCCCAAAAGTGGGATAGAAGCAAGTTATTATTATTGTTTTTCTTTTAATACAAAAAACCTAAAAGCCATAATGGTATGTGGTTTTTAGATGAAACATGTTGTTCGGTCGAAATATAATACGTTTTTGCTGTTGGTTTGTGAGTGTTGTCATTTTCAAGTTTGAAATTATACTCTTGATCAATCAGAAAATCATAATTTTTTCGTCCCTTATTTATTTTGTGTTTTGCATGTAATGCATTGTATAAAAACGTTTTGTGTTCGGCTGTGCTATCCACTTTTTCAGGATAAACCGCATGCATTAAATTTGTGTTTTGAACAAATAACTGTTTTGGTTTTTTTGGAAATTCTTCTCCTTCGGCGTATAACAGATTGAGTAATCGTGCATCTTTCAGGTATTTGATGTAATTCATTATTGTAGCACGCGAAGTCTCAATTTCAATGCTCAATTGACTTACATTGGGAACCGAAGGCGCATCAGCCATGATCAAATATAGTAATTTACGTATTTTCGATAAATACTTTAGTTCAATTTGCTTGATAAGTAAAATATCAACCTCAAGCATCATATTCATGGTTTTGAGTAAATTCTCGGAGTAATTTCTGTTTTCCAGAAAAAATGGATAAAAACCATGATGTAAATAATCTTGAAAAAAATCTATCGGTTGTACCGTAGCACATATTTCATTCGAAATAGTCACTGGCTTTTGGATAATTTCTTTTAATGTTAAAGATTGAAAGTTGGTTCCGCATTTAAGATTCAAAAATTCGCGAAACGAAAATCCTCTTAAATTATATAAAGCTACAATATCTTGTAAATCAGTATTATCTTCAATTAATCGCATGACCGACGAACCTGAAAAAATAATATGAAGTTCAGGGTAGAGCTCAAAACAGGCGCGTAATTCTTTCGACCAATTTTCGTATTTAAATGTTTGATCAATTAAAAGTGTTTTACCACCTTGTTTGCAAAAGTCACCAGCGAACTCAACCAAACTATGTTGTGTAAAATAAAAATTATTAAAATTTACATACAAACAACTTCTGTCACTACCAAAGTTCTCCTTTGCATATTGGAGTAGAAAGGTCGTTTTACCCACACCACGACTGCCTTTGATGCCAATCAGGCGGTGATTCCAATCAATTTCGTCCATCAATTGCCTCCGCACTGGCGACTGCACATTTTCGACTAAATATTTATGGGTTTTGTAAAACGATTCCATGTAGAAATTTTTTGCAAAGATAATCAAAATATTGCATTTTGCAATGTCGAGATTGCAAAATTAGTACAATTTCATAGTTAGATTTTATTTCATTTACTTTGTATGCAAAGTTTATAGGAAATTTAAGAACTCGTTTCTCTTGAACTTAACAAAAAATCATCAGGGTTCGTACTTGAAAGGGATAATATTATGAAAACAAAATTTTTTCTAATTGCTTCATTTTGTATGTTTTATTCATTGTTTTTAGATGCGCAAAACAGTGTAAATGTAGTTCATCTCAAAAATGGTAGTATGATAAAAGGGGTTATAATTGAGCAGATTCCGAACGAATCGCTCAAATTAAAAACTTACGATGGTAGTATTTTTGTATTTAAAGCAGATGAAATTGAAAAAATTACGTTAGAAGAGAAAGTAGAAGCCCCTGCTGTACAAGCAAAACCAGCCGAAATTGTTAAACCTCCAGTTGTTGAAACTCCAAAACCAGTTGAGCAAAAAGTATATAAACCATTACCACTAAAATACAGTGCGAGCGCAGTTTATCAAAATGGTAGAAAGCTTACACCTACCGAAATTCCACTTGTTTTGAAAGATTCGCCGACAGCATTCAGAAATTACAAGCAAGCCGAAGGGTTAGCATTTGTTAGTGGTGCATCGAATTTAGGTTTTTGGGTTTGTGCCGGAGTTGGAATACTTTATGCAATTCAAAAAAAACCAGATGCAGCCCTTACAATGCCTGTAGTGGGTATGGGAACTTTTTTTGTAACGCAAATTGTATTTTCGATAGCTGCTAAAAGTAAGATTAAGCAAGCTGTGGAAACATATAATATTGATATGAAAACTTTAAGTCAACTCCAAGATAATAACCTCAATATTGAAATGGCTGATAACGGAATTGGCTTTAAAATAAAATTTTAAGATATAATTTAATCGTTTATAAACCAATTTATGAAATTAAAATTTTTAGGCGCAGCGCGCGAAGTAACAGGTAGTAAGCATTTAGTAATCACAAATAGTGGTAAAAAAATTCTGCTCGATTGTGGTATGTATCAAGGAAAAGGGCTCGAAACCGATGCTTTGAACCGAAATCTGGGTTTCGATCCGGCTGAAATTGACCACCTGATACTTTCTCATGCACATATCGATCACTCAGGACTTATACCATATATGTATAAACTGGGTTTTAGGGGCTCAATTATCACTACCAATGCTACACGCGATTTATGTGCCATTATGCTGGCCGATAGTGCTCATATACAGGAGCTTGATATAAAGTGGTTTAATAAGAAACGAGCTAAAAATAATTTATCGCCCGTTGAACCTATTTATTCTGTTTTTGATGCTGAGGATTGCATGAAACTTTTTATAGGAATTGGTTACGAACGAAGGTTTTATATTGATAATGAGGTAAATGTAAAGTTTACACATACAGGACATATGCTCGGAAGCGCTGTGGTTAACTTGCAGATTACCGAAAATGGACAGAAAAAACACTTGGCTTTTACGGGCGATATTGGTCGCCCGCACAACCGCATTTTAAAATCGCCAACTGCATTTCCTCCTTGTGATGTTTTGATAACTGAATCGACTTATGGCGATCGATTACATACAAGCGAAGCTGAAAGCGAGGATGAATTATTAAATATTGTAATTCAAACTTGTGTTCAAAACAAAGGTAAATTAATTATTCCAGCTTTCTCGGTTGGACGAACACAAGAGATTGTGTTTGTGTTAAATAATTTATTTAATAAAGGTTTAATCCCTTCTATCAAAGTCATTGTTGATAGTCCCTTGTCGGTTAATGCCACCGAAGTATTTCGCTTACATACCGAATGTATGAATCAAGCGGTACGCGATGTTCTAAATCACGACGATGACCCATTTGGCTTTAAGTCATTACGTTTAATTAAAAACGTAGAAGAATCAAAAGCTTTAAATCAATCCGAAGAACCGTGTATCATTATTTCAGCTTCAGGTATGGCCGAGGCAGGCAGAGTGAAGCATCACATTGCAAATAATATATCTAATTGGCGTAATACAATTTTATTGGTTGGCTATTGTTCGCCTACTTCGCTAGGGGCTCGCATTCAAGAACCTGGACTTCGATTTATATCCATACTAGGCGAAATGCATGAAGTGAATGCTCGAATTGCTAAAATAGATGCTTTTTCGGGTCATGGCGATTATAAGGAAATGATTGAATTCCTCGAATGTCAAGACAAAGAATTGATTCGTACCGTTTTTCTGGTTCATGGTGAATATGAAGTGCAGAAAAACTACCGACAAAAATTACTTGAAAAAGGCTATCGAACAGTGCTTATACCTGCTTTTGGCGAAGAATTTGAAATTTAATTCATAAATAAATATTTCTTGAAAATTGCAACTTTGCTAATTGAAAATGTTTTGCGAAAAAATTGAATCATTACAATTATGATTTATTTGTTGATAACTTCATTGCTTGATTCACTTTAATTTAAATATTTTTAGTATCTTTGCGCACGCTTAAAATAATACGACATTCTTTATTTCTTTGAATCAATCACAACTTTGCTTTTATTGAAAATAGTGATTATTTATCCGAATGCACGTGCATTTTAAAACGTAAATATTTAAATGACAAAGAATTATATACCTGAATATATATTTGAAGCAAGCTGGGAAGTTTGTAATATGGTAGGTGGTATTTATACAGTGCTTTCAACACGCGCTGCCACACTTAAGCAACAAGTAGGTGATAAATTGATATTTATTGGCCCTGATGTTTGGTCTGATAAATCGAATCCTTATTTTAAAGAGGAACCCAAAATTAATTCAGAATGGGTTGCTTACACACAAGAACATTATCATTTAAAAATTAGAGTTGGTCGCTGGAAAATACCTGGTGAGCCAATTGCTGTTTTGGTGGATTTTTTGCCACTAATGGCTCGTAAAGACGAAATTTATGGTCATGTGTGGTCAAAATTTGGTGTAAATTCAATAGCTGCTTATGGCGATTACGACGAATCTTCGATGTTTGGATTTGCAACCGGAATGGTTATTGATAGTTATTACCGGTTTTTTAATTTGAGTAAAAAAAACGAAGTAGTTGCACATTTTAATGAATGGATGACCACTTTTGGAGCATTTTATGTGAAAGAAAACCTTCCTCAGATATCTACATTATTTACAACACATGCCACTTCGATAGGTCGCTCAATAGCTGGAAATCATAAACCATTATACGATTATTTAAATGAGTATAGTGGCGATCAAATGGCTAATGAGTTAAATATGGTTTCGAAACATTCAACCGAAAAAATTGCAGCCCAACAAGTGGATTGTTTTACTACTGTTAGTGATATTACCGCTATTGAGTGTGAGCAATTACTCGAAATTAAACCTCATATTGTTACTCCTAATGGTTTTGAGGACGATTTTGTGCCTAAAGGACGTGCATTTACCACCAAACGTAATGCTGCCCGCAAAACATTGCGTAAAGTAGCCGAAACTCTTTTGGGGTACGATTTAGCTGACAATGCCCTCTTAATTGGTACTGCAGGAAGGTATGAGTATAAAAACAAAGGAATTGATACATTTATTGAATCGTTGAAGTATTTATACGATTTCAAAGATATGACCCGTCAGGTAGTAGCATTTATTATGGTGCCTGCTTGGTCAAAAGGACCTCGATACGATTTGAAACATAGTTTGGAAAACCCTGAATTTAAATTGTATTCGCACAACCGAATATCAACGCACGATTTACATGACTATTATAATGATAATGTAATGGGTGCTTTGCATTGGTTTCATATAAATAATCAGATTAATGAGCGCGTAAAAGTTATTTTTATTCCATCGTACTTAAACGGTTCTGATGGTATCTTTAATAAAAGTTATTACGATTTGCTTATTGGATTGGACTTGACAGTTTTCCCTTCTTATTATGAGCCTTGGGGTTACACACCACTCGAAAGTGTTGCTTTTTCAGTTCCAACCATTACAACCGATTTATCTGGTTTTGGACAATGGGTATCAGCTACTCCTCAAAATATTGATTCTGGAGTAGGAGTGGTGCATCGTTCGGATTATAATGGGTACGAAGTAGCCAAGCAAATTTCGAACATGATAAAATTATTTAGCGAAGCTACTGATAAACAAGTTGCTGAAATGCGTAGTAATGCTCTTGAAATATCGCGTAAAGCATTGTGGTCTAATTTTTTAAGCTATTATACAAAGGCGTATCAAATAGCTATCGAAAACAAAAACAAAAGAGTATTGTAATACTTGCAAACGTTTGAAATTTTGTTTTGTACAATTTGAAGTTTTTTTTTCTGTCAGATAGTCATTTTAATTAATTTTGTAACATTAAATAGACAACTGTCAGTTTTATTATAAGGTATTAGTATTCAGAATAAAAACAATTTTTTTATGAAGATTAAAGTAAACAACGTAAATGAACCAAATTGGAAGGTAATTAATGTAAAATCAAATTTACCTGAAAATTTAAAAAAATTAGAAGAAATAGCTCACAATATTTGGTGGGTGTGGAATAGTGACGCTAAACACATGTTTCGTACAATTTGTCCCGATTCTTGGGTTCGAGCTCATTCTAATCCTGTTTCGTTGCTCAATATACTTAGCTACGAAAAGCTAACTTCACTTGCAAACGACGAATCATTTATTGCTAAATTAGATGCAATTTATGAGAAATTTAAAGTATATATTAATACTGCACCTCGTACCGATCGACCATCAGTAGCTTATTTCAGCATGGAATATGGCTTGACCGAAGTATTGAAAATATATTCGGGTGGTTTGGGTGTTTTGGCAGGCGACTATTTAAAAGAAGCCAGTGATTGCAATATTAATTTAACCGCTGTAGGTTTTTTATATCGTTATGGCTATTTTACTCAAACGTTATCTGTTGACGGACAACAAGTACCACTTTACGAGGCACAGAATTTCAACAATTTACCAATTAAACAAGTAAAGGATGCTAACGAACAGCCTATTGTAATCGAAGTACCTTATCCTGATCGTACAGTATATGCCTATTTGTGGAAAGTTTCGGTAGGTAGAATATCATTGTATTTGCTTGATACTGATACCGACATGAATAGCGAATACGATCGTTCCATAACACACCAATTGTATGGTGGCGATTGGGAAAATCGTATGAAACAAGAAATTATGCTTGGTATTGGAGGTATATTGGCATTGAAAAAATTAGGTGTCGAAAAACAAGTTTATCACTGTAACGAAGGTCATGCGGCATTAATCAATGTTCAACGTTTGGCTGATTTAACACAAGATAAGGGACTTACACATGCACAAGCGTTGGAAGTTGTGCGTTCAAGTTCGCTATATACTGTACACACGCCGGTTCCTGCTGGTCACGATAGTTTTACCGAAGATTTATTTGGTAAATATATGAGCGAATATCCTGCTAAATTGCAACTAACATGGGATGAGTTTATTGATATGGGTCGTGAGCATCCAGGAAATAAAGATGAGAAATTTAGTATGAGTGCTTTTGCTTGTAATACTTGTCAGGAAGTTAATGGTGTTAGTTGGTTACACGGCAAAGTGTCGCAGGAAATGTTTAACCCAATTTGGAAGGGTTATTTCCCTGAAGAGTTGCATGTTAACTATGTAACAAATGGTGTACATTTACCAACTTGGACAGCTTCGGAATGGAAAGCTGTATATGAAAAATATTTTTCGAAAGAATTTTATAATGATCAATCAAATCTTTCAATTTGGAAAAAAGTGTACGATATTCCTGATCAAGTAATTTGGGATACACGTATGCGCATGAAAAACCGTTTGATTGATTTTATAAAAGTTCAATTCCGCGAAAGTTGGTTGAAAAATCAGGGTGATCCTTCGCGTATTGTGAATATTCTGGAAGCAATTAATCCAAACGCATTGATAATTGGTTTTGGTCGTAGGTTTGCCACTTATAAGCGTGCACATTTGCTATTTACTGATTTGGAACGCTTGGAACGCATTGTGAATAATCCAAGTTGTCCGGTTCAATTTTTGTTTACAGGTAAAGCACACCCTGCCGATGGTGGAGGTCAAGGCTTAATTAAACGTATTATTGAAATTTCGCGTATGCCACAATTTTTGGGCAAAGTTATTTTTCTCGAAAACTACGATATGCGCTTAGCTAAACGTTTAGTGTCGGGTGTTGATATCTGGTTAAATACGCCAACTCGTCCGCTCGAAGCATCAGGAACTTCGGGTGAAAAGGCACAAATGAATGGTGTGTTAAACTTCTCAGTACTTGATGGTTGGTGGCTCGAAGGTTATGTAAAAGGAGCAGGTTGGGCTTTGACCGAAAAACGAACTTACGAAAATCAAGAACATCAGGATCAGTTGGATGCTGCAACCATTTACAGTATGCTCGAAAACGAAATTGTTCCATTGTATTTTGCTAAAAATACGAAAGGTTATTCACCTGATTGGATTCAGTACATTAAAAATTCAATTGCACTCATCACACCGCGTTACACAACAAAACGCATGATTGATGATTATATTTCGAAATTCTATACCAAGTTAGCTACACGTTCGGCAGTTTTAAAGGAAAATAATTTCAAAAAAGCGATAGAAATTGCTGCTTGGAAAGAAAAAATTGCAACAGGTTGGGATGCTATAACAGTTGAAAGTGTTGAAATGCCCGAAAAACTAATTCAGAATCCACAAGTGGCCGAAAATTATCAACTAAGTGTAGTGCTTGATACGCATGCTATTAATGATAAAGGAATAGGAGTGGAGTTGGTTGTAACTTATACCGACGATAATAATAAAACTATTTTATCAGATGTAGATGAACTGATGTTAGTTAAATCGGAAGGATCAAAACTATACTTTGCGCTTGATTATAAGCTGAATAGAGCTGGGACATATAAATATGCTTACCGTATGTTCCCTAAAAACGAAGATTTACCACATCGTCAGGACTTCTGTTTTGTAAGATGGATTTAATATTGTAGGTAAAATTGATATACTGAAATTCACTCCAATTAATATAAAGTTAGTTGGAGTGTTTTTTTTTAAAACTAAGTTGACTATATTTGTATCCCATAATAAAATAATAAATTCATGAAGCTATTTAATATTGAAAATATACGATTAATTGATGAACTCACAGTTAAGTATGAGCCAATTAGTTCACTTAGTTTAATGGAAAGAGCTGCTACAGCTTTTTATAATAGATTTAGAACGTTATATGGCGATATTAAGCATGTTTATGTTTTATGCGGCCCAGGAAATAATGGTGGAGATGCATTGGCAGTAGCTCGTATGTTGAAGGATGCAAAATGTGATGTTACCGTTTTTCTCTTTGAAAACAAGAAATTATCCGATAATTGTTTAAAAAATAAACAAAGAATTTTAGATGAATATCCTAGAACATTAAAAATTTTCACGGATAGTTTTGTTGAACCATTAGTTTTAAACGAAAATTCAATAATTATTGATGGTTTATTTGGTTCAGGGCTTACACGTCCCATTTCGGGAATATATTCACAAGCTGTGCAATGGATTAATAATTGTTCTTGTGAAGTAGTTTCAATCGATATTCCTTCAGGATTGTTTGGTGATGTAGAAATGCTTGAAGATCAACCAATTGTTAAGGCGAATTTAACCTTGACTTTTCAATTTCCAAAATTATCGTTTTTTATGCCTGAATCGGCATGCTATTTAGGTCAATGGGAATTGTTGGATATCGGTTTAAATCAAAAAGCTATTGAAACTACAACTACTGATTTTGAACTTATCGAAAAATCAAGTATTACTGAAATCTATAAAAAACGATCAAAGTTTTCGCACAAAGGAAATTATGGTCATGCTCTTATAATTGCTGGTAGTAAAGGTATGGCAGGTGCTTCTGTATTGGCATCAAAAGCAGCTTTACGAAGTGGTGCAGGACTTGTTAGTTTGCATGGCCCTGAATGTAACAGAGTTATAGCTCAAACAATTGTTCCTGAATTGATTTTTAGTTCAGATAAACAAATCGATAATGTGAGTATGTTTCCCGATTTGAAAAATTACAATACAATAGGAATTGGATGTGGTATTGGAACATTACCTGATACTTGTAATATGATTGAGAAACTATTTACCGAAATGTTTTCGCCATGTGTAATTGATGCTGATGCCTTGAATGTTATTTCAAGAAGTAAACATTTTATGGACTTAATACCCGAAAAAAGTATACTTACTCCTCATCCAAAGGAGTTTGATAGGTTGTTTGGGAGTCAAAATTCAAGCTTTAGTCGGTTGAATAAAGCTCGCGAAATGGCAAAACGTTACCATATTATTATAGTTTTAAAAGGTGCTTATACAACCATAATCACTAACGAAGGTAAAGTGTATTTTAATACTACAGGCAATTCAGGGTTGGCTACTGCAGGTACGGGTGATGTGTTGACAGGTATTCTAACTTCGTTACTTGCACAAGGTTATTCGCCTGAAAATGCAGCGTGTATGGCTGTTTTTTTGCATGGTAAAGCAGCCGAATTTGCCACTGAAAATCAATCAGAAGAATCAATAATTGCGGGTGATATTATCGAAAATCTTGGTAAAGCATTTTATTATTTGACTAAGTAAATTATTTTAATGCATTTTTAAGTAAAATAACCCACAAAAGTGATGGTTTTTTGCTTGTATTTTAATACTTTTGTGCGCCCTAACATTCGGGATTATAAAATAGAGTAAAAACACAAATTTAGATATGGGAAGAGCGTTCGAATATCGTAAAGCAACAAAAATGAAACGTTGGGGGAATATGGCCCGCGTTTTTACAAAATTAGGTAAACAAATAACTATAGCCGTTCGCGAAAGTGGACCTGAGCCTGATACAAATCCTCGATTAAGAGTGTTGATTCAACAGTCGAAGAAGGAAAACATGCCTAAAGAAAATGTTGAAAGAGCCATTAAAAAAGCAAGTTCGAAAGATGAGGCAGATTACAAAGAAATGGTGTACGAAGGTTATGGACCCAATGGAATTGCTATTGTAATTGAAACAGCTACCGATAATCCAACTCGTACTGTAGCAAATGTGCGCAGCTATCTTACCCGTCATGGTGGTTCACTTGGCACTAGTGGATGTTTACAATTTCTATTCGACCACAAGTGTGTTTTCAAAATTGCTCCCAAAGATGGTGTTTCGTTGGAAGATCTTGAACTTGAATTGATTGACTTTGGAGTTGACGAATTGGTAGAAGATGATGATGCAATAATTTTGTACGGTGAGTTTCAATCTTATTCATCTATTCAAAAATATTTAGAGGAAAATGGTTTTGAAATTTTCAGTGCTGAATTTGAACGAATTCCTAACGACATGAAAGAATTAAACGAAGAGCAAAAAGCCCAGGTTATTAAGCTCCTGGACAAGATTGAGGATGACGAAGATGTTCAAAATGTTTTTCACAACATGATAGAATAAAAAAAACGAGGCTTATGTCTCGTTTTTTTTTATATATGACTTACACAAGATTTATTCAAACATATTTCGTACGCGCGAAAAGAAATCGCGTGAAGCCGATTTACTAGGTTTTACATTTTCCGATTGACCTAGCTTTTCAATGGTGTTTTTTTCATCTTTACTTAAATTTTCGGGAATATAAACTCCGATATTGATTAGTAAATCACCTGTACCATATCTGTTAACACTTGGTAGACCTTTTCCACGTAATCGTAAAACTTTTCCAGGTTGTGTGCCAGAAATAATAGTCACTTTTACTTTTCCATCAACAGTTGGTACTTCAACCGAGCCTCCTAAAATAGCAGTTGGCAAAGTGAGTAACAAATTGTATATCAAATCATTTTCGTCTCTAATTAATTCAGGATGTGCTTCTTCTTCAACCAAAACAAGTAAATCGCCATTTACACCACCTCTACGAGCTGCATTTCCTTTTCCACTCATCGACAATTGCATGCCTTCCATTACACCGGCAGGAATGTTGATGGTGATTACTTCATCTTCGCGTACAATACCTTCGCCATTACAATGTGAACATTTGTCGCGAATAATTTTTCCTTCACCATTACATGTTGGACATTCCGATTGCGTTTGCATTTGTCCTAAAATGGTTTGCTGTACACGTGTTACGCGTCCTGAACCATTACAGGTATGGCAATTGCTCGATTGTGATCCGTGTGCAGCACCAGAACCATTACAGTGCGAACAAATAACTTGTTTCTTTACTTTTATCTTCTTCTCAACACCTGTTGCAATTTCGGCTAGCGTAAGTTTAACTTTAACACGTAAATCGGAACCTCTGCGTACACGTTGACCACCACGTTGTCCTCCACCAAAACCACTAAAACCACCTCCGCCAAAATGACCACCAAATATATCGCCAAAATGTGAGAATATATCATCCATATTCATTCCGCCACCACCGTAGCCACCATTTCCTGCTCCACCTAAACCTGCATGCCCAAATTGGTCGTAACGCTGACGTTTTTGATCATCGCTTAATACTTCATATGCTTCGGCAGCTTCCTTAAATTTTTCTTCCGATACTTTATCGCCTGGGTTTTTATCTGGATGAAATTCAATTGCCTTTTTGCGATATGCTTTTTTTATTTCGTCAGCCGTTGCCGATTTTGAAACACCTAATATTTCGTAAAAATCTCTTTTGGACATGTTATTTTAATGTGATGATGTGTTGATTTGTTGATGTGATGATGTGTTGAAATTTATAACTTTTCAAACCTTATAAACTTCATAAACTCTTTATTCTCCTACAACTACTTTTGAAAAACGAATTACTTTTTCGTTTAATGTATAACCTTTTGATACACAGTCAACTATTTTTCCTTTCATTTCTTCGCTAGGAGCAGGGAAAGTAGTTATTGCTTCGTGTAAGTCAGTGTCAAAGTTTTCGTTTTCGGTTGGAATAGCTTTTATGCCATTTTGCAACAGAAACGCTACAAATTTATTATAAATCAATTCAACACCCTCTTTTACTGCTACAACATCCTCAGATGTTTCCATGGCTTTTAATCCGCGTTCAAAATCATCAACCAAGGGCAACATATTGCCCAAAATATTTTCTCCAGCAGTTTTAATTAAATCCGATCGTTCTTTTATTGTGCGTTTACGATAATTGTCGAATTCGGCCATTAAGCGTAAGTTCTTGTCGTTCAGATCAATACACTTTTGCGTAAGATCTTCTATTTTATCTGTATTTTGATTGCTTTCGTTGGTTTCTTCGTTTTGAGGAGTTTCAACTGTATCAGCTTGTAAATTATCCTGAATGTTTTCAGTTGTTTCTTCGTG
>CAIWIS010000806.1 GCA_903912795.1 uncultured Bacteroidales bacterium | reverse complement strand
AGTAGTTGAACCCTGAAAACCTGTTGACAAAGCAAAGTTGGGCGAAGCAATATCGGTAGAAGTTTTATTATTATCCGACCCTGCACCTAGTGTAATAGGCATAGTAGCATTATCAAACCAATTATTCAGAGTTACTCTCAAAGCACTCGATGTGGTTTTTATATTATTTGCAGCCGCACCTGAATTGTTATAAAAAATGGTATTTTGTATTTGCGTATAATGTATATTGTTACCAAACCAGATTCCGCCCACACCATTCGTTGCATCGGTACTTTTATTATTGGCAATAACACAGTTTACAATTGAAAAATGAGAATCGTCGGCTGCCCAAACAGCTGCTGATACATTGGAAGAGGAATTATTGACAATAACACAATTGATAAGCGCACCCGAAACTTTGAAATTCTTATAGGTATTCTGTGGCGAAGTGTTAGGAATTGCAGTGTTTTTTTTCATAAAAATTGCAGCACCAATTGTTGAACCCGTATTGTTACGAATAATACAATTCTCTAGAACAGTCCCGAGGCTTACAACTGCAGCAGAGCCATATGAACTGCTACCACGTTGCAAAACAAATCCATCAATAACTGTTACTATTGAAAACGCAGGATTTTCGCTATCGCTCGCCTTCAAAATTCTTCTTGCATTTTGACCATCAAGTATGGTCTGATTAACAACTAAGTCACGCACACCACTTCCATCGGCCGCATAGCCACCTTTCATCTGAACACCGTTTTTTATATCAATTGTGGCAGCAATACTATAAGTACCTGCAGCAAAATAAACAGTACCTTTATTTGCATCAGCAGCAACCTGACCAATCATTGTCTGAATATCAGCAGTACCAGCAGCATCTACCCACGACGTTCCGTTTCCGGCTCCTGTTGCAGTTACTTTAACATAGCGCGAAATTTGTGCATTTGAAACTAGTGTCACAAACGCTAAAAGCATTAAAAATGTAATTTTTCTCATATTTTTAAATTTTAAATTGTTGTTGATATTGATAAATTATCACGTTACAAAAATAAGGGTTGATATCGCATTAGGTTTATATTATTTTGTTTAGTTGCTATACTATTATAAACAAAATACGACAAGCTATGTACAAAAGTAAATAGCCTGTCGCATGTAAAAATCTAATTGTATTTAGCCTAAATTTGTATTAAAAGGCTCATTGCTAAAATATTCAGGGACAGCAATAACATTATGAACTTCACCTGGCCCACCTGGAGGGGTCGATGCTAATGCTAATGAAATTTCGTTATCGAGAAAAATGATTTCGATTGCTGGTGCTTTATATTGTTTCTTTTCCATAAGTATTATTTACAATTTATTTTACCACAACTCTTGTTGATTGATTATTCACTTTTACTACATATATGCCTGCGGCTAAATGTTTCGTGTTTCTTGTTTCACGTTCCGTGTTTAGAACTCCATTTTCGATTAATTGTCCCATTGCATTGTAAATGGCGTAATTAATTTTTTCGGGAGCTGAAATCACGATCTGACCAGCTGCATTGGTATAGACTATTGCCTTTGATTGGTTTTTGTTATCAAATCCGGTAGTTGTGCCTTTGGCACGGAAAATCAGACTCAAACGGTCGGCATTATTCGTAGCCGATGAACCAAACTGATAGGCTTCACCTTCCGATAAATTAAATTCAGTGTTCGTTTGTTTGTCACGGAGTATAAGTTGCAGATTGGCAGGCAAGTTAGCAATTTCTGTCGCTTTCAGACTAAATCTGTTGTCTTTTTCTGTTACAAATCCCAAAGCCAAAGTAGTTCCTTCCTCAATACTATTCAGGGCGTTAATTGCCAATTTCTCATTACCAGCCAGAGTATAAATTTCGGCCTGATACGAACCTGAGTTATTAAAGAATTTTGGAGCATCGGCACTATCAAAATCATTACT
>CAIWIS010000805.1 GCA_903912795.1 uncultured Bacteroidales bacterium | reverse complement strand
TAACAAATAATATAACCTATGAAACATACATTAATTGAAGAAATTGAACTTGGTTCGAAAAACGCACAGATAAAATTAAATATTTTAAAGAACTACATCAACAACGGCGACAACACTCTTTCGGAATTGGGTAAGGAAATGGACTTAAGTGTGCCTACTATTACAAAATTGGTAAGTGAACTGATCGACGAAGGTTATGTTATTGATTTTGGAAAAGTAGAAACAGCTGGTGGTCGCCGCCCGAATATTTATGGTTTAAATCCCGATTCGGGTTGTTTTCTGGGTGTCGACATCAAGCGCTTCCGTATAAATCTGGCGCTTATCAACTTCAAAGGAGAGCTTATCGATTCGCAGTTAAGCGTACCTTTTAACTACGAAAACACGTCAGAAAGCTTCGATAGTTTATGCAAAATTATCAATGAATATGTTTCGGGATTAAGCATTCCAAAATCAAAAATTTTAAGCGTTGGTATAAATATATCGGGACGTATAAACACCGAAACAGGCCATAGTTATAGCATGTATTACTTTAACGAACAGCCACTCACCGAAATTTTTCACGAGAGACTTGGCATACACGCCACTATCGACAACGATTCACGCGCAATGGCTTATGGCGAATACATGAATGGCGTGGTAGGCGACGAAAAAAATGTGCTTTTTGTGAATTGCAGCTGGGGCTTAGGGCTTGGAATTATCACAAACGGACAATTATATTATGGGAAATCAGGATTCTCGGGCGAATTCGGACATTTAAGCGTTTTCGACAACGATGTTATTTGTCATTGCGGCAAAAAAGGTTGTCTCGAAACGCAAGCTTCAGGCTCCTACATTTATCGTCGTTATCTCGAAAAAATGGCCGAAGGTTATTCTTCAATTTTGGATAAGAAAAAGAAAAAAGGCGAACCCATTACGCAAGAAGATATTTTAGAAGCAGCTATGCAAGAAGATATGATGGCTATTGAACTTATTGAGGAAGTGGGCAATACACTCGGAAAACAAATTGCCGGACTTATCAATCTTTTCAACCCCGAACTGGTCATTATTGGTGGTGTGGTAGCGCTTACAGGCGACTATTTGCTTCTTCCAATTCGAAGTACGGTTAAAAAATATTCGCTTAATTTAGTAAGCAAAGACACAACAATAAAACTGAGCAAACTAGGCGATAAAGCCGGTGTAATTGGTGCTTGCTTGTTGGCACGAAGTAAAATGCTGGGGTTGATTTAATACTGCCCCAAACCCCTAAAGGGGCTTAAGATTGCTTTCTTTTGAAATTACGTTAAATATAAATTACCATTCAGTTGTAATTTCTGTTCCCCTTTAGGGGTTAGGGGCAGAATTTCAAACCTTTCAAACTCTTCAAACGAATACATGAAAAAAAAATTACACCCTCTCACTTGGATTCCCACAGTTTATTTTGCAATGGGACTACCTTTTATAGCATTAGCACAAACATCTTCTCTAATGTTTAAAAATTTAGGGATTTCGGATACTAAAATTACTTTTTGGACATCAATTCTTACTATTCCCTATATATTTAAGCCATTTTGGAGTCCAATCCTAGAGATGTTTAAAACAAAAAAATATTTTGTTATTGCCACTCAACTTCTTACAGGCATTTTATTTTCATTGGTGGCCTTCTCGTTACATTTGCCCAATTTTTTTTCTTATGCCATTGCATTTATGGCAATTATTGGCTTTAGTGGAGCTACACACGATATTGCCACGGTTGGTGTTTACATCAATGAACTTTCACCAAAAGATCAAGCAAAATACGTAGGTTGGCAAGGAGCTTTCTATAATATCGCAAAATTAGTGTCTGCCGGAGCCTTAGTATATGT
>CAIWIS010000804.1 GCA_903912795.1 uncultured Bacteroidales bacterium | reverse complement strand
ATTGCCGCCCCATTTATTGGGTGGATAAAATAGAATATCAAATAGGGCTTTAGCCAAATAATTAAATAGAATGAATTCAACAAACCTTCAAATCAAAATCTCACTTTCGCTTGTTGCTTTTTCAATTGTGGCACCCATTCAAGCCAAGGCAGCAGCAACAAAGAAACCGAATGTGATCATCATTTTCAGCGATCAGCATAAAGCTGATGTGTTTGGTTATCAAGGTCATGCTGATGTAAAAACACCAAACTTGGATGCTATGGCAAAAGGCGGTGTTGTTTTTAATCGTGCCTATTGTCAGAATGCAATTTCGGCACCTTCACGCATGTCATTGTTCACCGGACTTTATCCTCGTACTATTGGGGCGTTGGATAATTCACCTTTGACGACCAATATCGTAAAAAATGCTGTTTCGTTGCAAGCGGCTCTTCAAGCAAATGGTTATGAAACTTATGCTTTTGGCAAGCGACATCTCGATTCGGGAGCTGATAAAGGTTGGACAATGTATAAAAGCCATATAGCAAAGGAATCGCCTACGGATAATTATGTGAGCTGGGTCGACAAGAAGGGATTTGCCGATGCTTTTGGTGAAGATTGGGCAGCAGAATTTGGAAAATATCCTGAAGGAAATTCCAAATCGGGAACAAAATTCCCAACAGCCAAAATGGGAACGCGCACTACCCGTTTGCCCGAAAACGCAACTATGGAGGCATATTCAACCGAACTTACATTGGATGTAATCCGAAATCACAAACAATCAGGAAAACCATTTTTCTGTTTCACTTCATTTTACCGTCCGCATCAACCATACAATCCTCTGCCCAACTACTTGGCTATGTACAATATTACCAAATGGGGAAAGGGAACTATGTATAATGACGGACTCAAACTGCCCGAAAGTTTGCATCAACCCGCCGACCAACTACCGCCTATGTTGGCATCCTTACGTAAAAGTAAAACCGGAATTTGGTGTCTGGGATTGGCTGCCGAAGACGAACAGCTTTATCGCGATTATATTGGTGCGTATTATGCCTTAGTAAGTGAAATTGATGCTCGGGTTGGTGAAATTTTTGCTGAATTGGAAAAAATAGGAATGGCCGAAAATACCATTGTAATTTACACATCGGATCATGGCGATTTTGTGGGTGCGCATGGCATGATTGAGAAAGCGGCGCTTGGACATAATGTGTACGAAGAGACATTGCGAGTCCCTCTTATGTTTTTTTGGAAAGGAAAACTAGCTGCAGGCTACAAAAACAACGATTTGGTAGGTTTAATTGATTTGTATCCAACAATTATGGAACTCACGGGTAGTAAAAAACCGCCAACTGATTATAAACTGCAAGGTATTTCGTTGGCCAAAACGGTGACTGCCAAAAAGCCAACCAAACGCAGCTATATGGTTTCCGAAAATTACAGTCAGGCTACTGTAATTACCAAAGATTATAAATTGGGCATTATGCTCGACCCAACAGCAGCAGCTGCAAATCGCGATTACCGTGCTTTTGGTAATATGCTTTTCGAGCGCAAAACAGATGTGCACGAGGTGAATAATCGTATTCATTCTGCTGAACTAAATCCAGTAATTAAAAAACTCACGGCTTACTTTGCTGCATTTGAAAAGCAGATTTCGGACGAAGGAAAAACCGAGATGGTGAAAAGTCATAATTCGGCAACGAAGAAAAGAATTTGATGCTCGTTAGTAATAAATAATTCATATAACTCATTAAAATGGACAATAATCAGACAAAACCTTGATTATTGCCCATTTTAATTTCAAAAAGTACACAAATTAAGTATTTTTTAAGTCCAAATTAAGCGGTCACTTTTACCTTTGTCCTAAAATATAATTTTAATCATCAATTTAATAAGAAAAATCAGTATGAACTCAAAGTACTTAATGAATGCCTTATTGGCACTAGCTTTAATTTTCTCGAGTTTTAATTCAGTTTCGGCAACACAACTAGCAGGATGGGATTTTAGTTTATGGACTGGAAGTGGTTCAGCGCATAATTCAACAATGGATCCCCTTGCAGCTGATCTTGGTACACAGAAAGCGACTGCCATTTTAACGCCTTCAAAGAATTGGGCTAATCCGAGTTCTGGTGGATATGTTCGTTTTGATAATGCTGTGGTTGATAATACTGCAACCATTAGTGGAATTTCAACCGTTGGCTTATCGCATGTATATGTTACATGGGCAGTGGGCTCAAATTCGCCTTCAAATACTACAGTTGTATTAGAATATAGTATTAACGCTGGAAGTTCATGGACACAAGTTGGTGCTTCTTTAATAATGGTTACTAATTCTGCTGCTGCAAGTAATTTTGTGTCTGATGGTTTTACAATTACAGAGTTACCTGCTGATGCACGTGGAGTTGCTGCGCTTCAAGTTAGAGTTCGGGTAACAGCTGCTACAGTAGGTACTTCACGATTACTTTTTGATAATATAAGTATCGATGATACCAATGCACCTGCAGGATTTGGTCAAAACAATGCAGATGCGGTTAAGGTTTTTTCCTCGAAAGGCAAAATCAATATTGATGGTGCAAATGGACAATCAGCAACAGTTTATAGTTTAACAGGATTGAAATTAACTCAAGTTAATTCAATGAGATCTGCTCTAGCAATTGCTCTACCGGTTAATGCTATTTATATCGTAAAAGTTGGAGAAAATGCATACAAAGTGAAATTGTAAAATAGCTTGTATTTTTATTAACTAAAGGTGCAATAATTAAAAGTTTTTTCGATTATTGCACCTTCTTTTGTTTTAATAAGCAATTCTAATTGGGTATAATTGAATTTGGGTCATGAATTAAGTATTTATTAAGAAATAAATAATAGTAAGAACATATATTTGTTCCCTAATTCAATTTGTCAGTTGAAACTCACTTTATAAAGAATTAAGAATGAAAAAAGTAACGTTACTTTTATTGATTTTTGGATTGGTTTTATTTTCATCCGTGGCTAATGCCGCAAAGATGAAAATCGTATTGATAGGCGATACGCAAAAAGTGTCTGATTTGGCTCCGGCAGATTATTCCGTTATGACACAATGGATTGTGGACAATACTGCCAGTCAGGGAATTGCATTCGTACTCCACATGGGTGACCTTACAGAGAATAGTAAAGCGACAAACTGGCCGGTAGCTCAGAATGCTATGTATAAAATGGACAATGTCGTTAATTATGTAATGACTGTTGGGAATAACGATTTGATAAACGATGCAAACGCTAATCAATTCAATCAATATTTCCCATTAAGCCATTACAACACAAATCCGGCATTTCTAAGCAATTTCGACAGATTTACCAATAGCGCTTGGAAATTTGACAACACTGATGTTAAATGGTTGGTAGTATCGCTGCGAAATGCTCCTACTAATGATGCGCTGACTTGGGCTGAAGACTTAATTACAGCCAATCCCGATAGGAAAGTAATCATTCTTTCGCACGACATAAGTACAAGTGGTATATTATCCACACAGGGAACTATTATCTGGAATAGAATGAAAAAGTATTCAAATATACTGTTCATGTTCTGCGGACATGTTAATTCAAATAGATTAGAATTAACAGGCGACAATGGTAACAAAGTGTATGTAGTTTGTACTGATTATCAGACAGGCGGTGCGGGGGAGAGTACATATATGGGTATCGCTGAGTTCGATACATTTATTGGAACGGCAAATTTCTGGAGTTATTCGGCAAAATACAGAACAAGAAAAGATACGCCTGGTGCAACTTTTTACAGTGCATCTTCTGCCTGGAGTTGGATAGGATTGAAATTTATTGACAATCTGACTACCTACCCACTAACAGTCAACGGTGGCATGGGAAGTAGCAGTTTTCCTGCTGGTGCAGTGGTGCCAATCATTGCAAATACGGCACCTTCGGGACAAGTATTTGATAAATGGATTGTTAACTCTGGAGCAGCTGTTATTGAAAATATTTATAACCCAAAAACGAATATCACAATGCTTGCAACTTCCACCGCTGTTACCGCAACTTACATTCCAGTATCAGCTAATTATTTATATTTGGATGATTGTGATGCCTCGAACGGCTGGAGTTCATCGGTTTCATTAACACTTAATGCTGCGGACAAGAAGCAAGGAACCGGCTGTTTGGAATTTACTGGAAGTGGTACTGATGAGTTCAAAAAAGTATTTACAATACCTTACAATTCCAATGCAACTGTGGCAAATGCCGTTTTGAAATTTTGGTACTATGTATCTAACGCTTCACTTCTTGGTACAAGCAACCAGGTTGAGTTAGGAAGCGGTGGCGCTCCTGACCTCTTTGAATTCAATTGGACGCTGAAAGGATTAGTGAGCGGTTGGAATTATATTATCTTGAATGTTAACAAAGCAGGTATAATTGGAGGAACACCCGATTTAAGTAAAATCAATTGGTTCAGAATGTACAATATAAAATCAGGGAGTATTATTAGTAAGATAGATGCTCTTGAGATAGAAGGAGGTGCTACTATACCAAGCGCTGTTTCAGAAATTTCAACCACTTCTAAACTGGTTTTGTATCCAAATCCTGTGAAAGATAGGATACAAATTAAAGGACTTGATAAAATTACTGAAATAACCATTCGGAATATTGCAGGGAGTATTGTACGAAATGAAAGAACATTTGGTTCGATAGATGTCAGCGAATTAGAGCCGGGTATCTATTTTCTTATTGAAAGTGCCAAAAAACCAGTACGATTTATCAAGAGTTAAGAGTGAGTATTAAAAAAAAACCTTACCATGAAAAACAGATTTTTATATATCTTTCTCAGTTTGTTTCTTTTGCAAACTTTCTCAACTTTCAATGGTCAACTTTCTGCTCAAACACTGAATGTGCCGGTAGTCGATAATTCCAGCTTAGAAGGAAAAGTCATGTTTGGCTATCAGGGTTGGTTTTCACATCCCGACTGTCCGAGCCCTCGTCGGTTGTGGTGGCATTGGGGAACTCTATCAACTACAACTGGAGGCCTAGCCGTTGAAATGTATCCTGATTTGAGAGAGTATGGTTCGACTGAGAAATATACTACTGCTTACACCTTGCCAACAGGAGAAATGGCTCCAGTTTTTGCTTCAGCAAACAAAGCCACTGTGATGCGCCATATAAAATGGGTGAGAGATTACAACACCGATGGCGTATTCTTACAGCGATTTATAAGTGAATATGGTGACAAGGCGGTCATGGGTTATCGCGATCAGGTTACGGCGGGTGTAAAGGAAGGATGCGAAAAGTATGGCAGGGTCTTTTCCATCATGTACGATGGCCTCGGTAGTACCAATTATGTTGCCAATCTCAAACTAGATTGGATGCATCTTGTTGATGACCTAAAAATTACCAATAATTCATCCTATTTAAATCACAATGGATTGCCATTGGTGTCTCTATGGGGATATACGGTACGTAGTGCTGCAACGTGTGCAGAGTTGGAGGATTTAATTGAATGGTTTCATAATAATCCGATAGTAAAATACCGTGCTTCCATAAAACTGGGCGTGAATGATAATTGGTTTAGTAAAACACAAGATTGGTTGGATGCGTTTGCAAAAGTGGAAGTTATAAGTCCGTGGAGTGTAGGGCGATATTCAAATCAGAGTGGCTACAATTCGTATGCAACCAATCAAATAACTCCCGGAATGAGCTGGTGTAACAGTAGAGGCATTTTGTATGTTCCGGTTGTTTTCCCCGGATTTTCGTGGTACAATTTAAAAGGACAGACCACACCTCAAAACCAAATACCAAGAGCCGGCGGTAGTTTTTATTGGTTACAATCCTACGGGGCTTTGATTAAAGGCGCAAAATCGATTTATATTGCCATGTTCGACGAAATGGATGAAGGTACGGTTATGTTTAAGACTTCTGAGAATGCTTTGCAAGCTCCAGTCGAAAGGTATTGGCTAAATTTGAATGCCGATGGAACGCCATTGCCTAGCGATTGGTACCTTCGATGTGCAGGGAAAACGGCTGAAATACTCCGGAAAAACCAACCAAACTCTTCGAGCTTGGGAACTCCTGCTCAAGGCATTATGACCATTCGATATAACGAAAACTGTGGCGTTGATTTTATTTTTCCTGATTTTGCCGGACAGACAACACTCGAAATTAGCTTGGATGGAGGAATTACCTATCCATATTCCACGCCCGACAATGTGGGCACCTTTACAATTAATGGTTTTAGCGGCACTAAAAACGTATTTATGAGGCATCCCGGATTAAGTGCTGTGCCAATGGGCGAAATAAAACTTGCTGCAAACTGTACAACAGCCATCGATGAAATTAAAAGCGATGAACAAAAATTAATCATTTATCCTCAACCGGCAAAGAACGTTTTATGCATCAAAAACAGTTTAAACAACTCGTTTTCGTATCAGATTTTTGATAGTACGGGACGACAAGTAGCAGATGGCAAATGCCAAAATAATTCAATTAGCATAAACGGATTAAACTCAGGGTTGTATTTTTTAGTAATTGCAGGATATAGTGCTACAAGATTTATAGTAGCCAACTGATGAAAGTTAGAAAAAAAAGCTTCTGATAAACAATAAACAAGTTGAAGCTCAAATCGAAAAAATTAAACCTAAAAAAGTGCACAAATTAAGTATTTTTTAAGTCCAAATTCAGCGGTCACTTTTACCTTTGTCCTAAAATATAATTT
>CAIWIS010000803.1 GCA_903912795.1 uncultured Bacteroidales bacterium | reverse complement strand
TTACATGTGACTACAACAAATACCTGGAAATTTCGTCGGTCAATATTATTCCACGGCCTGGTACCAGCCGTACAAAATCTTCGCATGGCACTTTCGAGATTCATAATTCACGCGGTTTCTTTCTGTTCGAAAACAATGTGGTGGACTCGGAAATGGATGATTTTATGCATCTGAGTGATGGATTTGTTGCCGGAGGAATCAAAATCAAAGGAAAAAAATCGATACTTTGCGAGCGAATTCAATATTACTCGGCTCGTTATACTTTATTTGCTGGTGCTAAAATCGACTTTCTGAATGAGCAGTTCGAAAAAACCGGTCAAAAAGCTACTATCGCTTCCGTGGAATGGTTGCCGGAGTTTTATCCCGCCAAAGACAAACAAATTGCAGCCATTGTCACTTTTAAAGAAGATTTGCCGGCTAATTTGCCCGAAAAAACAGGATTGTGGAATCAGGAACTGGGAAGTGGAAACTACATTATCCGAAACACAAAGGCAACCACACTGGCTTGCAGAGGCATCTTAACCAGTTGGCCGAACGGTCTGATTGAAAACAATTTTTTCAGCAATACCGGATATTCGGGCTTATATTTCGATTCTAATGATGAATTCGGAGACCGTTGGTTTCATGGTCCGAATCCAAGTAACATAATTGTACGAAATAACCGTTTCGACAGAACAAATCAGGTATTGAGGAATAAAGCTGACATAGATATTTCGTTGCGGAAAACGCCGGGGCAATTTTACAAAAACATTTTGATTGAAGACAATACCATTTCAAATAGTGTCAGTGAGGCAACTATCTCGCTTTGTAATATTGATGGTCTGATAGTGCGCCGCAACAAAATGGTTGACATCAAAAATCCAGACAGTTATTCGGAAAATTCAGGAGTGAAAGTGCAGGAGTGTACAAATGTATTTGTTTCAAAATAATCAAACTATGACTTATAATTCAAATCCCAACAGATATTCTGATATGATTTACCGCCGGTGCGGTAATAGTGGCATCAAATTATCAGCCCTTTCACTGGGCTTGTGGCACAATTTTGGAGATGTGGATGTGCTCGAAAACTACCGAAATATTTTGCATATAGCTTTCGACAGTGGTATCACACATTTCGATCTGGCCAATAACTACGGACCACCTCCAGGAAGTGCTGAAACCAATTTTGGAAGAATCCTCCACGAAGATTTCAAATCCTATCGCGACGAGATAATTATCTCCACGAAAGCCGGTTATACCATGTGGGACGGACCTTACGGCGATTGGGGCTCAAAGAAATACCTTGTTTCGAGCCTCGACCAAAGCCTCAAACGTATGAAACTTGACTATGTGGATATTTTTTATCATCACCGCCCCGACCCTGAAACGCCACTCGAAGAAACTATGGCTGCGCTCGATTTAATAGTTCGCCAGGGAAAAGCGTTGTATGTGGGAATATCCAATTACCGTGCTCCCGAAGCTGCAAAAGCATTCGAAATACTGAAACAAATGGGTACGCCCTGCCTTATTCACCAACCGAAATACTCTATGTTCGAGCGTTGGGTGGAAGGTGGTTTGCTGGATGTGTTGGAGCAATACGGTGTAGGTTGCATACCGTTCTCGCCATTGGCTCAGGGGTTATTAACCAATAAATACCTGAACGGAATTCCTGCTGATTCGCGTGCTGCCATAGGTCATTTCCTTAAAGCAGATATGATTACACCGGAGCGATTAAAACAGATTTTAGCACTAAATAAAATTGCAACCGAAAGAGATCAGTCGCTGGCACAAATGGCGCTGGCATGGTTGCTGAAAGATAAACGGGTTACTTCGGTGTTGATAGGTGCAAGTAAGCCCGCACAACTTGCCGATTCACTGTTATGTTTGAGAAATATCGAGTTTAGTAATGATGAGTTAATTACTATTGAGTCCATATTGAATTATTTCTAAAATTTTAAATGTATATTTTTGAGTATTAAAATGTATATTTTCAAAAGTAGGATAAATAAACAATCAGTCTATATTAAAAGTACGATTTTATAATTGGATTTTTTGAAAATATCGGACTTTTGTAATGTAAACAGAGCAACACATCACTTTACAAAATAACCCTAATGCGTAATCACATCAAATTTATTTTATTATTACTGTTTCTGATATTGTTGGATATTTCAAATCTCAACGGTCAGACGGTTGTTTATCCCGCACCGGCAGGAGTTACAGCCAGCACTCAATATACGGTAAAAGTAAATAATATAAGTTCTTTTGTATTTCAATCAACCTTTGTAACCGGAAGCGGTGCATCAAGAGGTGCATTTACCAGTTTCTCTACATCGGTAACGGTTCCGGTAGCTATTACGACGAATGTAGATATTAGTACAGTTACCATCCGACCATTGAAACTGGGTCTTACTTACACTAAAACTGCAGCACGCTCTATTTCTATAAATGTTCCTTCAAATTGTAATTTAAGTGTCGAAATTAATGGCAATGTAGCAACGCCCCTCTTTATTTTTAGTAATCCGCTCGAAGTAAATGTACCAAATGCCTCAGACCCAAATGTAAAATACTATTCTGCCGGACAAGTTTATACAGAGAATATCACTCCCAAAGCCGGACAAACGATTTATATTGCCGGTGGTGCCATTGTAAGAGGAAATATAACCTGTACCGGAGTGAGTAATTTCACAGTACGTGGGCGCGGAATTGTTGATTCTTCTGTTAGATC
>CAIWIS010000802.1 GCA_903912795.1 uncultured Bacteroidales bacterium | reverse complement strand
CTTGCTATCGTCCGGTCTCAGATAATCGGAAATGCCTGTACGAGCAGGATACAAACCTGTCATAAGTGCAGCACGCGTAGGCGAACTTACCGTTTGAGCCGTGTAGGTATTGGGGAACCGAATGCCTTGTTGGGCTAATTTGTCAATGTTAGGTGTTTCATTAAATGTATTTCCAAAACAACCCAACTCCGCAGAGCCCAAATCATCGACCAATACAAAAATGACATTAGGTTGCACTTTTGCTTCTGCCTTTACCGACAGAGCATAAGGACTCACTGCCAATAAGGCTAGCGATAAAGTCGAATGTGTGTTATTTATATACATATATTTTTAAAATTTTCAAACACGAAACGTGAAACCTTCAAACTTATTCTTTTATTATCTTTTTTACCAATACTCCTTCGTTATCAACGATTTGACACAGATATACACCCGATTTCATGGATTCAAAATTCACATCAATAACATTGTTAGTTCTATTTATAAACTTATTTTTATAAACACAAATTCCGGCTGCATTACAGATTGAAATCTCTACATTTGAACCAGTTGTATTGTTATATTTTATGGTAAAACTGTTTTTTACAATACTTGGAAAAATAATTGCTCTGTTTTCAGAATTAAAATTGGTTGTTAGTAGATTGCCAGTACCTGTAGAACTATTAGTCAAAACATCAAATTTGAAACCTGCCAAGCGGAAAGAATTTCCCGCTGTTCCTGAATTGAAGAAGGAAGCAATATCAGGATAATTTTCACCACCAATTGCTGTAATGTTCAAATCACGAACATCAACAAATCCATTGGTAGAGCTTGACATTCGTTTCGCCACATTGTTGCGGTTTACAATCGTAACTTGTTTATCACTTGTTATGTAGTTGAATTTAATAGCCGAAAGCTGTAGTTTGGTCGTAGCGGGCATTCCCGATAAATCTAACCCAAAGCGAAATCCTTCGTTGGGATCAATAGCTGTACTTACACCTCCACGAACGCCAATTTCGCCTTTCGAATCTCTATCCAAACCTGCTTTGGTAATCAATCCGCCGAAATTAGCATCTTCGGTAGTCGTTGTTGTACCCATACCTTCCCAGCGGAACAGAAAATAGTTGCCTTTAGCATCATCCAAATTTGTTGATCCGTAAGCAGTCCAAGCATAATCGTTTGCAAAGCCCGAAATATCAGCATTTCCATTTGTGTCAAAGTCGAAGCGCGACTCATCATAAGACAAATAATTTCCAGCATTTGCTGTTAGTGGTGTCGGAATCTCGAGTAAAATCTGATTTACAGGAACTACAATCGAAGGAGACACTTTAGCTCCATCGATGATGGTCACGGTAAAGTTTACTGTTTCATTAGCAGGTATGGTGGCGGTAAAACCAACCATGATTGTACCCAGATTTTTGCGCTGATAGGTTGCCGTGGTATCGTAAGATACAGGATCGGTCGAGCGATTAGTTGCCAGTGTAAAATTTACAGCTGGATTGGATGAAACTACTTTTAAAAGTACTGTTTTTCCACCTTGCGTTAGTTTAATGGTAGATGCACCAACATCCCTGGCCAAAGCCCGTGTAGCCATGTTCCAGTATAAATCTACCGACTGACTGCCATTTGCAATGCTATCCACCACTTTTAAGGAACTGTCGTTTTCAACTGTAATGGTTCTGAAAGCTGCATTTAATTCGCCATTTAAACCAAGAGTAGTTGTCAT
>CAIWIS010000801.1 GCA_903912795.1 uncultured Bacteroidales bacterium | reverse complement strand
CAGCAGGTTTAAATAAACCGGTTATCCAGCTGGCTGGTTTACTCCAGTCCGAAATTTTGCCTTGGACATCCCAAACACGAATTTTCCAATAGTAGCTGGTATTTGACAACAACGCAATTCCGGCAAATAAAACATGATGGTTATCTGTTGACTTCACTTTCCCTGTTGACCATACATCACCTTTATTTTGGGCAAGTGAAGCTTCGCTTCGCGCAACTAAAATTTCATAAGCGCCTTGTAACCATGACTTTTCCGGCGATTCAATCTGCCAACTTAGCGCTGGTTGTTGCACATCCAACCCAATGGGATTGATGCGGTACTCACACTTCAGGTTTGTTGGTTTAGCCACATTTTTAGCTACAACTGTGATTGTGAGAACTATAAATAAAAGAGTTGCAAAGGTCCTATTCATAAAGTTTTAATCTGCCTTATTTATAAATGTATAAAGATTCTGAGGATTACTGAAAAAAAGTTCTTTCAAAAAATTACAAAGTCCTCTCGATTCAATTTCGGACTTAAATTCTGTAAGTAAATAAGTTAATCCGGGCTTACCACCGTACGATTTCCAATAATTAGTTTTTGCCATGTCCATTCCAACTACAATGCGATTGGAATAAGCTGGTAGCATATTCTCTAACAAAGTATATACCCAATCGTCGCCCTTCATTTTCAGACGAAAGTGGCTGTCATATTCAACATAAACACCAGTTTGCAGCAATTCCTTATGAAAACCAAGATCCCGTTGTTTATCTACATGAGAAATTACCACATGATTTAAATCTGCTCCCAATTTTTTAAACAATTCAACTTGTTGCAGGGCCAGTTTTCCTCCATTAGTATGTGTCAGAATGGGTGCTCCGGTGGCAAGATGGGTATTAACAACCGCTTCAAACACTTTTTGCTGATGAGCTGAAATTTCGTTATCGCCGGTAGCCAGTTTTATCATGCCTGCTTTATGTGTGGTTCGCTTTACTACAGGACAATTGTAGTCATATTCATCAATTCCTTCGGTAATATCTTTAATAAATAAATCGGTCAATTGATCTACTGATAAGTGATATCGCCAATGATTTGGCGGATAATAAACTTCAAGATGAATGCCCGTAGGTACGATAATATTTATTCCGGAATTAACCGAAACCTGGGCGAGTTTACGCACATTTCTTCCACAAGCTGCCGGCATAGTATCCACCATTGTTCTACCACCCATTTGGTAAAGTTCTGTAAGCTCGGTGCTTATCAAATCAATATCATTCAGGATAAATGCCGGATTGGCTAATGTGGTAAAGCCTTCCTCAATAACTATATGTTCGTGCGAATAAGTCAAACCCATTTCATTAGGCTGAATATCGCCAAGTACCGTTCTTACAAATGACATAATCTTAATTATTTGGTGTTTTAGCTATTAAAATTATTTTTCCATCCGTCACGATTTGTATGAGCAACTGAATTCGGAACTTCTAATATTTGACCTTGCAATATTAGCTCATCTCTCAGTTGCGAGACTGAGACTTCGTTTGCATCGCAATCGTTTTTCAACGATTGAATTGCGGCCAATCCGGCTGCCTGCCCCATACTCATGGTTTGCGCCATCGAACGACACGATGCATGAGCATCGTGCGTTGCGGAAAAACAGCGCCCAACAACCCAAGTCATAGTGCTCTCGGCAGGAACCAATGTGCCGTATGGTACACCATAAACTCCGGTGCCGGGTATATATTCCCAGTAAGTTTCATCTTCTCCATTTTTGCCTTTGCGGTGATCTTCGATGGGTGCTCCGCAAAGCAAAACTGAAGTTTCGGGGATTAATCCGGTTAAACATTCTTCCTTTGTTAGTCGGTGTTCGCCATAAACCCTACGAGTCTCTCGCACACCAATCTGATGAGACAAACCAATAATCTTTGAGTTTTCGTAGCCCGGAACTTTATCACGGAAAAAACGTTCATATTCGAATGCTTGTTTTCGGCCTTCAATTTCGGCCAATGTTAGTTCTTCTACATTAAGTGCTTTTAAGTCTGAAACCTTGACTGCCACAGTTGAAATACAACTTTCCTGACACATTTCGTGTGCAGAACCTTCTTTACGAGGCAGTAAATGCGACTTACTATCAAATGCTTCCGTCATCTTAGCTTTCATCATTTTATTGCCACCTGCATTCTCACATTTCGACAAGTCTACATTACTCATTCTAAAAGTAGTTGTCATACTTTGAGCAGGTTCTTTTTCACCTGCAATTTCAATCTGACACCCCGATAAAGCACAAAAATCAGCATCGCCACTTGCATCAATCACTCTTCGGGCTTTTACTTTATAAAAACCGGATTTATTCCAAAAAACACAAGTTTTAATTTCGCTACCGTCCTGAATTACATCAACTAATGATGTATGCAACAAATATTTAATTCCAGCTTTCGTAATCAAGTCATCCCATACTTGTTTCAATCTTTCAGGGTTGTAATTTACACCTGTACCGGCACCATAGGTGTTGGGTCTGAGAAATATATCGCCGGTTTTATCTAATTCATTCACAACCAAATCCGGCAGTCCTCCAACAATTTTCTTTGGACTGGTACCCGGAGTGAAAAATCCATAGAATGTATCCAACATCTGCGTAGATGAACCACCGGGGAAACCATAACGCTCAATCAACATGACAGAATATGCCTTTGTACTCGCCGCCGCTAATGCCGCAATACAACCAGATGAACCTGCACCAATCACAAGTACATCTGTTTCGGCCAATAGTGGGACATGTTGATGATTGAAAAAGTTAATCATAATCTTTATAGCAAATATTCAATTATACAGTCTTATTTCCTACGTTTTCGAACAACTTTGAAAGACGGTGAGCGTGTTCATCGTAGGCGCTTTCAAATAATTCCACAGCTCTTTCTTGTCCAACAATTACCGGACTACTCAACACTTTAGGTGGCTGACCAGCAGCAGTCAATAGTCCTGCAAGTTCTGCTTTTATACAATT
>CAIWIS010000800.1 GCA_903912795.1 uncultured Bacteroidales bacterium | reverse complement strand
ATGCCAACGGTAAAATTGAAAATAGTCCAAGCATACTTTTTTATCAACCGGGAGTTTATAAAACAACACTCAATAACACTAAAAAAACAATGGTTGAGTTTAGTGTCGCCACGCGTTTTCCTGAAGATGGAAATGTAACGATAACCGTAAATCCAGCCACGACATCCAAATATAAGCTGAATTTGCGTGTGCCTTACTGGGCGACAAATTTTACCGTGTTGGTTAATAATAAAAAGCAGAATATAAAATCCACTGAGTTGGCAAGCATTGAGCGGGTATGGAGGAAAGGTGATAAAGTTGAAATTCGATTCGAAATGCCGGTGAAAATCTTAGAAGGTGGTGAAAGCTATCCGGGTTTTGTGGCTATTCAACGCGGGCCACAGGTATTGGTGTTCGACCAATCACTCAATACCATAGATGCTGGCAAACTTACCATAAATCCTGAAAACTTGCAATTAAAACTCTTAAAGGGAGTGCTTCCGCAAGGTTGGGTAGGTTCTCAAGTATATCAGTTAGATGCATTTAATGATGGTGTGCCGGTTAAAGTTATTCTTGTTCCATTTAGCGATGCAAGTCAAAGTGATGGTTATATTACAACTTGGTTCAAACAACAAAAATAAATATCAATGAAGAAAACACTGTCAATTTTATCAGCTTTAGTTATTGTACTACAGCTTTCGGCTCAAAATAGCACCATAGTTAAAGGTAAATCAACTTTAAAAATTACCCGTGAAGAACTGCTCGATAAGCTTTATGGTGGTTGGGTAGGTATGCTCATTGGAGGTCTGGAGGGACTTCCCTACGAATGGAAGTATTATGATGAACCTCGTGAATCGTTACCTGACTTTGGTTATCTTCCAAAGGGAGCCCGAACCGATGATGATAATGATTTTGAGCTTACCCATTTGTATTTCATGGATAAAGAAAATGTATTGAAATTACCTTATACACGATTAGCCGAAATTTGGAAAACAAATATGAGGAGTGGTATTTGGGGTGCAAATTTAAGAGCCCGTGTTTTAATGGATTCATTAAGTATGATTCCTCCTGAAACCGGAGCATCCTACAATAATTCATTTTCACATTATAACCTTTCGGCTCAGTTTTGTACCGAAGTTTATGGTATGATTTCGCCTGGTATGCCTAGAACTGCTGCCGAAACAGGAGCATATTACGCACATATCTCGGTTTGTTGCGAACCCATTCAGGCAGCACAATATTGGACCACTTTGATAAGTCTGAACATGGTGGATAATTCCGAAATGGAAACACTATTAATAAAAGCCTTACAATCTGTTGACCCAAAATCAGTCATGCATGAATTGGTAAAAGATGCAATTGCAAGCTATCAAAACAACCCTGACGATTGGAAAGCTGCACGACAATGGATTTACAATAAGTGGTTGAAAGAGAAAAAATGGAACTCCAATTCCACACCAACAAATGGAGGAATGGTTATTTTGTCATTACTATATGGCAAGGGCGATTTTTATAAAACACTTCAATACGCTATGGCATTTGGTATAGATGCTGATTGCAATGCAGCCACTGCAGGTGTAATTGTAGGTTCAAAAATCGGGTACAAAAACATTTCAAAACTACCAGGATTTAATATGCCCGATTATTATGTAAACAAAACCCGTCCGCAATTGCCTGCCGAAATGAAAATATCGGAACAGGCCGAATTGCTGATGCGTGTATGTGAAAAGGTAATACTGGAAAACGGCGGAAAGAAAATTAAAACAAAAGGGAAAGAGGGTTATATTATTAGTACTCAACTTCCAATTATTGTTGAAAAATTAAATCAATAAATATGAAAATTCTTGTAATAGGAAGTTCGAATATCGATATGGTGGCGCAGGTGGAATACCTGCCGGCCCCCGGTCAGACAGTTGGTAACGGCACATTTATGCAAGCCTTTGGCGGCAAAGGTGCTAATCAGGCTGTAGCTGCTGCTCGTCTGGGCGGTGAAGTAACCTTTGTTTCTTCGTTGGGAAATGATATGTATTCAAAATTGCTTATTGAGCATTTTCAACAGGAAGGAATAAATACAGATTTTGTGCTGATTGATACCGAAAAATCAACAGGAACGGCACTAATTATGGTTTCAGCCGATGCTGAAAACTGCATAGCAGTTACTCCTGGAGCTAACGGATCGTTATTGCCCGATAAAATTGCACAATTCACGTCGGCACTTGATAATGTCGATATGCTGGTTATGCAAGCCGAGATACCTTATGAAACAACAAAACAATTGGCTATTTTGGCTAAACAGAAAGGAGTTAAAGTGATGCTCAATCCTGCACCGGCTTGTGCCATAGACCCTGAGTTTATGTCTAACGTAGATATTCTGGTTGTTAACGAAACCGAAGCGGAACTGATTTCACAGAAACGCTTTAATGAATATTCTATTGAAGATATTGCGCAAACATTATTACAGCAGGGAGCTAAACAAGTTCTGATTACACTTGGCAGTAAAGGTCTTTATCTGAAGACAAAACAAAAAGTCATACAGCTTGACGCATTTAAAGTCAAAGCGATTGATACCACAGCTGCCGGTGATACTTTTTGTGGGGCTTTAGCGGTAGCTAGTGCTTGTAAAGACATAGATGAGCAGGTACTACGTTTTGCCTCGGCTGCAGCGGCTATTTCCGTTACCCGACTGGGTGCTCAACCTGCTATTCCTTCATTGGTTGAAGTAAAAGACTTTATTCAACAACATAATTATCAATCAAAAATCTAATTCATTATGTTTATTATTCAATCGTATTCCACTGCCATTTTGTTTTGCATAGTTACCATGATTTGTTGGGGTTCGTGGGCGAATACCCAAAAACTGGCTTCAAAAAGTTGGCGTTTCGAGTTGTTCTATTGGGACTATGTAATCGGAATTTTACTTTTTTCAATCCTATCGGCATTTACATTAGGCAGTATGGGTGAATCTGGACGAAGTTTTGTGGCCGATTTACAACAAGCAGATACACAAAATCTAATTAGTGCTTTGCTTGGAGGTGTTATTTTTAATGCCGCCAATATTCTTTTCTCCGCAGCCATAGCACTTGCCGGCATGGCAGTTGCTTTTCCGGTAGGAATAGGCATTGCCTTGGTATTAGGCGTTCTTATCAATTATTGGGGACAACAACAAGGCAATCCATTATTCATATTTACGGGAGTTGGACTTATAGTTATTGCGATTCTTTTAAATGCTCTTGCGTACAAAAAATCCAATACTTCAGGCGGAAAAGTGTCCTCAAAAGGTATTATTATCAGCATAGTGGCAGGAATTCTAATGTCATTCTTTTATAAGTTTATTGCCGATTCAATGGATTTGTCGAATTTTGAGCAGCCTGCCATTGGCAAAATGACACCTTACAGTGCCGTGTTTATTTTCACTGTTGGAATTTTTATAAGTAATTTTCTTTTCAATACAATCCTTATGCGAAAACCATTTTCGGGTAGTGCTGTAAGTTACAAAGATTATTTTGGAGGAAATTTCAAAACACATTTAGTAGGCATATTAGGAGGTCTTATATGGGGATTGGGTAATTC
Organism: uncultured Bacteroidales bacterium; assembly: GCA_903912795.1. Lineage (GTDB taxonomy): Bacteria > Bacteroidota > Bacteroidia > Bacteroidales > Paludibacteraceae > Paludibacter. Next base: position 511 of record CAIWIS010000800.1, on the reverse strand, counting down.
GTTTAACCTGATTGCAGCCGGAATGGCCGGACCAGCCATTTCTTACGGATTGGGACAGGGTGCAACATTGATTGCTGCCTTTTGGGGTGTTATTGTTTGGAAAGAATTTAAAGGAGCACCAAAAAGTAATAATTCAATTCTTGCTGCTATGTTTATTGCCTATCTCATTGGTTTGGGGTTGATTGTGATGGCAAAATAAGAGCTAACGATTAACTCACTTGCTATTTTCGCCATCCAATAATCTTTGTGATTATACGTGGGTGTTTAAAGTACAGAATACTGTGAAATAAAAGAAATTCAAAGTTTACGATTTACCTCCCGAACAAAAGAATTTCAAAAAAATGGCTTGAATATTCAACTATAGGGGAGTTGTAGTTTAATTTGGGATATTTAAAAAAAACTGCTTACAGTTAATGCAATGGAGTTTAAAATATATTGGTTTAGTTTAATAGTTTAGTTTTTAAGGTTAGAAAGAATGTTTGAAAATTATAAATTTTCGGGCTTTCTTTTT
>CAIWIS010000799.1 GCA_903912795.1 uncultured Bacteroidales bacterium | reverse complement strand
TTCTGATTATCGATTAATGTGTTGCGCGGTTGTGTGGCATGCGACTCGAAACTGGTTGTTGGTGCACTTATACACCGCCAAATCACGGTATTCATACTGGGCTTGCCTACGCCAAAAGTATGCCATTGCGATGCTTTGTCCTCACATTTGGCTATTAAAACACGACTCGAACCTTCGGAACTGATAGCCGCATGTCCGGCATTACCAATAATGCGACAATTCATCACCGAATAATTGGCGCTTTGCTGTATGCGTGCGGCATTGCTAACACTTTCGAATGTACAATCTTTCAACCAACCGTTAGCATGACTCGTAATTTGTAACATGCTCCACCCGCCATCGTCCACGGCTGAGCGGTGGTGTACAAATTTATCGGTAAAATTGCCTTTGAAATGCAGGTTTTCCACACCACATTCGGTGGCTGGTTCCCAACGCGAGACTTTCCAGTCTTCGGTTGCCACAACGGGATACATAATCGGGTCGGCAAGTGTAATTGTACCACCATCTACGCTTTTTACTTTATGAAAAACCTTTACAATAACACCTTTTTGAATAATTTCGGTCCAGGTTGGGTTTACAGGATATGGACTCAGTTCCTTGGCAACACGTTCAGGGTTATTGTTTTGCAGATTCAGTTCTATCCAACCACCGGCAGCTATACCGTTTGCGTTGTCAACCGTCAGCGTAAAACTTCCCACCGCAGCATCCGCAAGCACGTTTACAGGCTGCGAACGTTTGATTTTCTTTTTAAACTGAAAAAGATATGGCGTTGTCCACATTTTATCCGGTTCGAGCGCAGTCATTTTCTCTTTCATAAACAGTACAGCACCCGTTTCACCACGCAACACAATGCGCGTTCCGGCAATCACAATGGGCGTTTCCGATTCGCCCTGCTCATTCACCCGATAAAGTCCTTTGGGAAAATAAACAATGCCCGAACCATTGGCAACAGCAGCATCGATACAACGCTGAATGGCCTGTTTGTCCGATTTTTCATCGTCAGCAACAGCACCAAAATCCAATACATTAAATACCTTATAATCAACTGTTGGAACTGACTTTTCGCCATTTTGGTAACCAACGTACGAAAAATCGGGGAGCGTGGTTTCCTCTCCGGCAAGTTTTTGCACTTTATAGGTTTCGAAAAGCGATTTTTGTGCCGATAGCGGTAATAATACGCAAGTAATCAGGGCTACTATCAACGTTTTGTTCATTGTTGTTTATTTTAAATTTATAGCTACACTTTTTCCGGAGAATTCCTTGTCGGGCAAATTCACTTTAAAGGTCTTTTCCTGTTTGTTTTGCAAAAGTTTTATATGAATAGATTCCGGATTTGCCGACTCACAAAGCGGATTTGCTACATGCATTGTATTTTTTGCCCGATTCAAAAGCACTGCACACGGCGCATCAACAGTCAGTGCGTCGCCATTGGGCAATTTCAGTGTTCCTGTTTTGTGAAAAATCACTTCCAACAGATTCGAGCCTGTATGTTCCACTGCCTGAACTTCGGCGGTATTGGAAATTATTTTCACAGGAATTTTGTATTTATCAGCATCAGAAGCCTGATTCATGCCGGGTTTTACCAGATAGGCATAACTGCCGTTTTGCGGATTTGTACCATGATTCACATTCAGGCTAAACAACGCAGTATCCAAAGCCACTACAAATTCCGATTTAGGCTGAAGATTGAAGTAAGTGGTGCTTCCATACTGCATCCAATCGGGCGATGGAATTGTTTTTCCCTCTTTCAAACTTTCGGTTTTTCCTGCGGTTGAATA
>CAIWIS010000798.1 GCA_903912795.1 uncultured Bacteroidales bacterium | reverse complement strand
GCGTTAGCAAGGAGTTGAGATTTAGTGAATTCTCGTTTTCAGCAGGTAAATTTAATTTGGGCTGACAAGCTGTAAATAAGATACTTACAAAAAATAAATAAATGCATTTTTTCATATTTGATTTTTTTTTTTCAAAAGTACAAATAAGTATGCATTTATCTTGCTTTTCCAAAAAAATGAAGTATAAAATTTTATGCAAACGATTTAGGAAATAATTTGTATAACTTATACCGATTGCAGAAATAATACAGTCCAATGTCGACTACGTCTAATTGTACTGTTTATTTCTAGGCATCGGCAATATACCAAAGTTGACTTTAGGCTAAAATATTAATTCATTTGGTATTAGTAGTTTATATTCTTGTGAAATTTTATATTACAAAAAACTAAACTAACTGCTTTTTCGATAGCTAATTACAGCAATAATATTAAAGAAAATTGAAAATGCAATTAAAGCTAGCAATTGTTTCCAAAGTTGAAGAATGTCACTTCCTTTGAGGTAAACAGCGCGCATAACTTCCATAAAATACTTTAATGGATTAAATGCAGCTACCCATTTTGCCCATTCGGGCATACTGTCAATAGGCGTGTAAAGTCCACTTAACATAATGAAAACCAGCATAAAGAAGAAAATAATAAACATGGCTTGCTGCAGTGATTGAGCAAAATTTGAAATGATTAATCCAAGTCCCGAAACAGTGAGAATGTATATTATGGTAAAGAAATAAATGGTGTAAAAATGTCCGGCTGGAACTAATCCATAAACAGCCCATGCTACTACAAAACCTATGTTTATAACTATCAATCCAATTACCCAAAAAGGAATGAGCTTTGCCAATATAAATAATACTTTTGGTACCGGACTCACATTCATTTGTTCAATTGTACCAAGCTCTTTTTCGAATACGATGGAAACGGCGGGTAAAAACCCACATAGTAAGGATAAAATCATAACCATTAGTGCCGGAACCATAAACACACGGTAATTTAAATTTTGATTAAATCGATATTGTTGATCAATTTGTATGGTCGAAATGTTTGTTGTAGATTTACTTAAAGGCATTAAATCTTTGATTAAACTCGCATTAAACTCGTTTATTATACTCACTAAATAGGTCATAGCAATGCCGCCCTTCATACCATTTACCGCATTAGCCGAAAGCATTACTTTAGCTCCTTGTGCATTGATAATATTTTTTTCGAAGTTAGCTGGAATTTGCAATATTATATCCGATTTTTGAGCTTCAATACTTTTTAAAGCAGCACTGTAACTTACCGAATAATCAGTAAGTCTAAAATAATTCGATGAGATAATTTTTTGAGTCAAGGCTTTCGAAAACGAGCTTTGGTCATTGTCTACAATGCTGATGTTCAGATTTTTAATTTCGTAACTAGCCGCCCACGGAAAAACCAACAAAACCATTAATGGAAATGCAAAAATCAATCGAGGTAAAAACGCATTGCGTTTTATCTGACGGAATTCCTTTCGTAATAAATATTTTAACATAAAATTTTAGTTTGTAGTTTGCAGTCAATTTAAACAGAATACAATTATTTACGTACTGCAAACTTCTATTCCAGTCGCACTTTAAACTTTTTCAGACTTATAACAATTAACGTAATAGCCATAAAACTAAGCACAAGCATTTCTTTGATAATTGCCGAAAAACCTAAACCTTGTATCATAACGAGTTTTACAGCTGAAATATACCACCTTGCTGGAATTACATTCGAAAAAATCTGTAATGGTAAAGGCATGTTTTCGATTGGGAAAATCATACCCGAAAGTAACATAACGGGTATCATAAGAGCCATTCCCGAAATTAGCATGGCTGCTACTTGCGATTCGGTGAGAGTAGAAATTAATAGACCGAGTGCCAGAGCCACAAAAATATAAAGCATCGAAATGATGACCAATGTAAAGAAACTTCCCGCAATGGGAACTTTTAGTACAAAAACCGATAAGATTATAATTGTCAGGAAGTTAATACATGATAAAACAAAATAGGGTGTTATTTTCGCTAAAATCGTATAAATTGGTCTCATGGGCGAAACTAATAAAATTTCCATAGTACCTTTTTCTTTTTCGCGTACAATGGCAATGGAGGTCATCATGGCACAAATTAGAATTAAAATCATGCCCAGCACTCCAGGTACAAAATTAAAAGCACCGATCATTTGTGGATTGTAAAGCATTTTTACTTCGGGTGTAATTTGGTATGGGTTTTTCATTGTCCCAATCATATCTTGCTGATACGAAGCAATTATATTTGAAACATAAAAAGTAAAAGAAGTGGCAGCATTGGGGTCGGTAGCATCGGCAATGAGTTGAATATGGGCAATTCCATCGTGCTTTAATTTGGCTGCAAAGTCATTTTCGAAAACCAATACTAATTTAGCTTGACTATCTCTGAATGTTTTTTGAATCTCGTAGCTTGACTGAATAGTGTTTACAACATCAAAATACGAACTAGCATGAATTCGTTCAACTAATTTTGTAGTAATTTCGTCACTCTGAGGAATAAGAACAGCCACGCGCGTATCTTTTACTTCGGTTGTTAATGCAAATCCAAACAGAATAATTTGGATTATTGGCATTAAAAGTAATATTAGTATGGTAGTTTTATCGCGTAATATGTGATAAAACTCTTTTCGTACAAACGATAGTAACTGTTTCATTTTTATTCTTTTCGTTGACTTTTACGTGCTAATTTCTGAAAAACTTCATCCATGTTTTTAGCACTATAGTGCGCTTTTAAGTTTTTAGGGCTATCCAACGCCTCAATACGTCCATCAACCATTATCGAAACTCTGTTGCAATACTCGGCTTCGTCCATATAATGAGTTGTAACAAAAACTGTTATGCCATTTTCAGCCGCTTTGTAAATCATTTCCCAAAACATTCGTCGAGTTACAGGGTCAACACCTCCGGTTGGTTCGTCCAGAAAAACTACCTGTGGCTGATGAAAAATGGCTACCGAAAATGCAAGTTTTTGTTTAAAGCCGAGTGGGAGCGAAGCAACTAACATATTTCGCTCTTTCTCAAAATTTAATTCATACATTAACTTGTCGGTTTTGACCTTAATATCTTGATCGTTCATGCCATAAATGCCACCGAATAATTCAATGTTTTCCCAAACTTTTAAATCGTCGTACAACGAAAACTTTTGACTCATATAGCCTATGTTTTTTTTGACTTTTTCTGTTTGGGTATGAATGTCAAAACCTGCCACTGTACCAATACCCGAAGTGGGTTTACTTAGTCCACAAAGCATACGCATAGCGGTTGTTTTTCCAGCTCCATTTGCACCCAGAAATCCAAAAATTTCGCCTCGTTCCACTTCGAACGATATTTGATCGACGGCTGTAAAATGCCCAAATTGCTTGGTTAAATTAGTTGCTGTTATGACATTATCCATGTTTTTGTTTTTGTATTTACGAAACTCAAAGCGTGGTATCTTTACTGATTTCCATAAAACAATCTTCTATGGTGGGTTGAATTTCAGTTATCTCGATATCGGTGTGCCCGCATTTCAAAAGATATTCTTCTAAAGTCTTAATTTCCAATTTCTTATTTTCAATGGATACATGATGGGAATCGCCAAAGGCAAAACAATTCTCGAAAGATTTGTTGCTGCGAAGGTCATTTAGTAATTTTGACATATTCATGCTTCGTACAGCCCAGAGTTGATTTTTGTATTGATTCACTATGTTTAGAGGTGTGTCAATTGACAAGAATTTTCCCTTTTGTATCAATGCTATGCGATCGCACAAACTAGCCTCATCCATATATGGAGTTGACACTAAGATAGTTATTCCTTGAGCTTTTAATTTTTTAAGCATTCCCCAAAACTCTTTTCGCGATACTGGGTCAACACCAGTTGTTGGCTCGTCCAGAAATAAAACAGTTGGTTTGTGAATCAATGCACAACTAAGTGCCAGTTTTTGTTTCATTCCACCCGAAAGTTTACCAGCTCTACGTTTTTTAAATGGCTCAATTTGTTGATAAATATCTTTTATCAATTCATAATTTTCTTCTACAGTTGTATTAAAAACCGTTGCGAAAAACTCCAAATTTTCTTCCACTGTCAAATCCTGATAAAGCGAAAACCGTCCGGGCATATATCCCACACATTTACGAATTTCACGATAATCCTTCACTACATCAAAACCATTTACAGTGGCCGAACCTTGATTGGCCAAAATCAGTGTAGTGAGAATTCTAAAAAGTGTCGTTTTACCTGCTCCATCCGGACCGATAATTCCAAATATCTCGCCTGCGTTCACTTCAAAACTAACTCCTTGCAAAGCTATTGTTTGTCCGTAACTCTTATGTAAATCAATGCATTTAACCATGTGGATATTGAAATTAAGAAAATATTAATTATTAATTATTCTCACGTTACCATACATTCCTATTTTCAACAATCCATCATTTTTAACAGCAATCTTAACAGCATAAACCAAGTTAGCACGTTCGTCGCGAGTTTGTATTGTTTTTGGTGTAAATTCGGCTTTGGATGCTATCCAGCTTACTATTCCATCGTATTGTTTACTTTCTTTATCGCCTGAATCGGCAAAAATCTGTACTTTTTGACCAATTTTAATTTGGCTCAACTGATCAGAACTTATATAAGCTCTAAGAATAATGTTCTGTGTGTCGGCTACTTTAAATAGCGCTTTTCCTGGCGAAGCAAGTTCTCCTTTTTCGGCGTATTTAGTAAGAACTGTACCAGCAATTGGTGAACTTATTCTACATTTAAACAGTTGATCTTCAATTTGTTTAATTTGAATTTGCATTGCTTCATCTTCGTCAGATAAACTACTGCTTGTAAGTTCTAAACTCGATTTAAGTGCTATTTGTTGTTTCTCAAGGACTGCGATTTGAGCATTAATATCGTCCAATTGTTTTTGGTTTACAGCATTAGCGGCAACTAAATTCTGAATGCGTTTCATCTCCGATTTTGCAGTTATGATTTGTTGCTCCAATGCAGCCAATTGTTTTTTAGTATCGGGCTTGCGATTTTGCAATGCTTTACGACTTGCAATAACTTGTTGTTTTTTCAAATATAGTTGTACGCTGTCGATGCTTCCAACTACTTGATTTTCTGTCACTTCTTGACCTTCCGTAATATCAAAATTGAGAATTTTCCCCATTGCTTCGGACGATACAATTACTTCAGTAGCTTCAAAAGTACCAGCAGCATCAAAATCGTTTTCTGTTTTTTTACACGAATTAAGAGTAAATATTAGGACAAAGCCTAAAATTATTTTCGTAAAATTGATTGTTGTATTCATATCTTTTTAAATTAAATAGTAAATATAAAAAAGGTCAATTATTTTTGTTGGTTTTGAGCTGATATACAGCCATATATAGTTGAATTTCGTGAAGTGCTCGTGCTTGACGTGCCAAACTTTCGGCATTTACATCGCGTAGCATATCGGTAATGGTGGCTGTCCCATTCTCAAATTTAGCCGTGGTTGCTTTTTTGATGTTTGAGCGAAGTAGAATTATTTCATCGTCGTTTTTCATTGTCGACTTTAATTTTTCAATTTCATTCATTTGTTGACGGTTCTGAAGGTTATTATTGAATAAAAAAGTTTCTTTTTGAATATCAATCGATTTTTGGTTTAGGCTTATTTTCTCAAAATTGTTTTTTTGTGAATAATAGCCACTTAAATTCCACGAAAGGCGTAAACCACCTATATAATAAGGTGAAAACTCGTTTGTTAGCATGTTTAATCCAGGTTTTCCGTATCCACCTTGAACAAAAATACCAACTTTGGGTAAATTACTTGCTGTAATCATATCGCGCTGACTGCTAAGTGCTTTGCTTTGAGTAGCCAAAAGTAATAGTTCTGGTCGTTTATTTTCCAATG
>CAIWIS010000797.1 GCA_903912795.1 uncultured Bacteroidales bacterium | reverse complement strand
CTCCCTTAAATTTTCGGGTAACGCTGCTTTGATATACCGTTCCACAAACGGCACAATCAAGGCAATTTTATCTGAATTCGCCACATTTCGCATCCTGATTAAGGCATTGGTATGTTGTAGAATAGCGCGTAACGCATTATTAATATCACTATTAATAGCACGTAGCTGAGCAGTTTCGATCAAAGCATCGTTGTACGACACTTCTAACTTTTGCAACTCAGGTTTCAATGCACTTAACCGCTGAAGCATCACATTTACATGTAACAATTCGGGTTCGTACATTTGCACTACTTCTACAGTCTGATTCACATAAGTAAGCAATTGCTGCTTCTTAAGCTTCGAGACATCAGTCCTTAAAATAATGTTCTTCATTGTGTTTTTTATTATTAAAACCATCGCACCCTGCCTGAACAGGTTTGACAGCCCGGCTTACGCTAAAGCCGTTGTTTACGGATACAAATATACGACATAAAATATGTTTTACAACATAAAAAATGCATATTATATATATTTAACATTAAGTAGACTAATATCACACAAAGATATTGTAAATTAAAAGCCTGATTTCTACAGGTGTTAAATTTAATAATTATTTACATATTAATATCCATTTATATGTTGTAAAGCATACTTATCACATTTTCAGAGTGTTAAAAATAAGGTCTTTAAAATTATTTGCATATAAAGCTTATCTAGTTAGGAATAAGAGTTTATTCTGCATCAAATTTATTCCGGATTTGACTATCCAGCGAATCTTTACATTCAATATTATTTAACAGTATTACTTATTCATGAAACTCCCAATAAGGCAACTACATTCGTAAATGTAGTTATGGGAAGTTCCCGAAATGGTACTTGTTAATGAGAATTAGGTTATGGGAAGCACCCGAAAGACCAATATTTAAAGGAAAACACATTACGGGAAGTTCCCCGAAAGGTAATTGTTAATGGGATATTCATTACGGGAAGCTCCCTGAATGGGAATTAATAAAGGAATAATCATTACGTGAAGTTCCCGCAAATACAAAACGAATTAATATTGTTCTTCTGGGAACTTCTGCAAAACTATATATAGATACAATCAGGCAATTGATATCAACAGATTTTTATGTATATTTGCAATTCAAACAAAAAAAAGTATAATCTATCGAATAAAAACCGTATTTTTCAAACATATTATTTAAATAGCATTTAGCTATTGTTCGCACACCCCAGAAACCTAGGAAATTTCTATTAAAGCGAACAAGCAAATTGAGTAATAAGCAAATGCTCATGCCGAACGGCGTGGGCACTTGACTTATCATTTGCTTGTGGCCTTTCCTAGGGGCTTGGGGTGTGGATAAGAATTTTGCTCACGCTTTTTGCATCCAGTGAGCATAAAATTTAATCTGACCAATGGCAAAAGCTGCAAAGCCCAACGCCATGATAAACGCCTTAATCGCTTCTGTTTCTCCCGATTCCATTTCCGATTTCGTTCGCCAGCAAAATCGCTCGTTCCGTCCCGTTCACGAAGATTTATCCTATCTTTTGTCCGAAAATTTATCGTTTTGCCAATTAACCAAGTTAGGCGAAATTGAATATGCCGATACCGACCGATTGTTGGTTTTTTCGTGCCTATACGATGGCGAATTATCAGCCCGTAGTGCTCGCAAAATGCAATTCGAAATTGCCAAAAAAGCACTAAAGGAAGATTTTAAAGACGGTGCTATCTTTGTGTTTTACGATGCTCGGGGCACATTCCGTTTTAGCTTTATCCGCCGCAACTATGGTCAAAAAGAACAAAAATACAGCAACTGGAAACGCTACACCTATTACGTAGAACCCAACGCACAAACCAACCGCACGTTTAGAGAGCGTGTAGGTGGTTGCAAATTCGAATCGCTGGATGCAATACAGCAGGCGTTTAGTGTAGAGCAACTTACCAAAGATTTCTACAAAGAACTTTCAAACTGGTATTTTTGGGCGATTAAATGTGTTTCGTTTCCAAACGATGTAAATGATGATACCGACGACGCAAAATTCAATTCCGAAAACGTAATCCGCCTTATTACCCGCCTTATATTTGCCTGGTTTCTGAAACAAAAGGATTTAATAAAGCCGGAATTGTTTGATACAAAGGCGTTGGCAAGTATTCTCAAGGACTTTGATGCTACGAGCGACACGCAAAACAACTATTACCGCGCTATATTGCAAAACCTGTTTTTTGCTACACTCAATCAGGAAATTGATAAACGTGGAGATCGGAAGAGCGTCGTGTAGGGAAAGAGTGTTAAGATTAGTGTAG
>CAIWIS010000796.1 GCA_903912795.1 uncultured Bacteroidales bacterium | reverse complement strand
GTGCTGCTAATGGCACAGATAAACTGTTTTCGACTATCGAAAGTGCCAATTTCAGACTCGCTTCAGGGTCAAGCTGTATTGATGCAGGAGATAATGCCTATGTATTATCTACAACTATACGCGATTTGGCTAACAGTGAACGTATTCAGAATTCAATAGTTGATATGGGCTGCTATGAGTCATCGTTTACCACACTTGCTGTAAAATCACCAATTGCAGGTGGTTTAAAAGTTATTGGCAACAAAATTCAATTGCCGGAGTCGGCCATGGGTCAAACAGTATGTGTTTATAATGTTAATGGCATGGAAATGAAAAATTATATTGCAAATTCATTCGAACTGACAATTGCAAGTAAAGGTGTATATGTTGTAAAAGTTAACAATGATATTTATAAAGTTATTTTATAAATACTTTTTTCTCTCCACTTCAAAAAATGCAGTTATACATTTATTAATAAGGATGATAACTGCATTTTTTACTTTGATAAACTCATAAAAATATTGACTACAAAATTTAAAAATCATGAAAAACTTTGCATTACTTGCCATTGCACTTTTACTAAGTTTAATTTCGTATTCCCAAAATCAAAATTTATTTGGAGAAAAAATTGATGCAGAAGGATGGTTTTCATTTAATCTGCAAAACGATGCCTTTATAAGGAATCAACTAAATAATCAGACGCTATTTTTAATTCAGCCTGAGGTAAAAAAAAATATTCATCACGCCACCTGGTATGCTTTTAATTTTGTAGGCTCGGCCTTAGAATCTCAAACTCCAATTACGGGTGGAATTTATTTGCCAAACTCCTTTAAGGCGGATGGAACTAACGGAATTAAAGATTATTCAAATAACGGTGCTGTTGTTTTTAAACTTCCTTCGTGCGCAATGTTTAAATTACTCTGTTCCACCAATGCACCCTATGCATTCTTGGGCGTTTACACAAGTACCGACGGGAAAAATTATAAAGTAATATCGGAACCTGACATTAAAGCTACAGCTTCTATGCCGGCAGATGAAAACAAAACCGGACAATTTGTTTTTACTGCTCCACAAGCTGCACTAAGTAAAACGCCCGTTTATATTAAAATTTCAAATGCTTCTGCCCAGGCACTGATAATTCATAAAGCTCTCATTATTTTATAGTTGATAATCAAATGAAAAATATGAAAAAAATTGCTTTTTATTTTTTTATATTAATTCATTCGGGATATCTTAATGCGTTAACTAAGAACGATGTATTGTCGGTTCAAAATGGCATTTATTATCTTGATGGAGCACCTTTTGCTGAAATAGGATGGAATAAGTTTGATATAAATTGGTTGTTTTTCACCGAAGTACATGCTAACAGAACACTGACTGACAATAATTCGATGGTGGTAAAGCAACGTAACTCCATGCGCGAATTGTCCGAAGCAGGATTTAAAACAATTCGTTTCTTCGGTATGGTTCACCCTTCCGATTTTCAGGAAAAATGGTTACCCAATTGGAACAATGCTAATCAACGAAATGCAAAGTGTAATGCACCAATGGATAAAGCCATTGCCATTTGCGAAGAGTTCAATATACGTGCAATAATTTCGCTAATGGCTGATAATTTTGTGAATACCTCTGTAGTACCGGCCGAAGATTACAAAGACCTGATTGCCAATCGAAATTCACAATCGCGAAAGGACTTGTATGCTTATTTGGATTATGTAATAACCCGATATAAGGACCGTAGAGGTGTTTTGGCTTGGGAAGTAAGCAACGAGATGACCCTTGATGTGGATATAAATCCCGGAACCCGAATTGCAAGTAACGGTGAACGCAGACCTACGGCTGCTGAACTATCGCAATTCTACAAAGATGTATGTGCCCGTATTAAAGGTATTGACAATCTTCGCATGGTAACCTCAGGTGGATCGGTTTTACGCGAAATGGCATACGGGCTGAGTCAACTTACCGAAACTCAAACAGCATGGCCTGCACGCGATACTTATAATCAGCATAAAAGCATGTACAGCATGTTGTATGTAAATACAGGATTTGAAAATGTCGATATTCATTT
>CAIWIS010000795.1 GCA_903912795.1 uncultured Bacteroidales bacterium | reverse complement strand
CTTATCAATTAAAACAAACAATACACCACAATGAAAAAAAAACTACTTTTCCTGTGTTTAGCAATCGCAGCTATCGAAATGCAAAGTCAGAATGCGATACCAAATCCTGATTTTGAACAATGGACGGTAAATTCAATTGAAAATCCAATGTATTATCCGTTTACATCCAATGAAAATTGCTACAAACAAGGCAATCCTTCCAATGTTAATAAAGTAACTCCTGCCTTTCATGGGCAATATGCTTTAGAACTCAAAACCCTATCAAACAACCTGGCATTTATGGTTAATACCGACTCCAAAAACGGTAATACCAGCCTTTGGACTAATGGAATGGCTTATACAGGCAGGCCAACAGGCGTTAAAGGTCGTTACAAGTACAATTTAGCTGCAGTAGATTCAGCCATTATGATAGTGTTGTTTCGTAAAAATAAAACCACGATTGGAACATATCAGTATAAGCTCGGTGGTATAAAAACAGATTATACAGTATTCGATTTTACGTTTTTGCCAGCACTTACACAAGATCCTGATTCGCTTATTTTCGCCATAGCTTCCAGCGATTATTACAAGAATCAAAATGGTGTTACGGGCAGTACACTGGTAATCGACAGTGTTTCGCTCAAAGGTGTTTCAAGTCAGCCAGCGCAGTTTAATGGTGATTATGAATCATGGGAACAGGTGCAATTTCCACCCAAACTTAATGATTGGAATTTGCAAAATAAATCATCGGGCATTGATAGAACTTCGGAGGCTAAAACCGGACAATATGCGTTGAAACTCACCACTTATTTAGGGGAAGAAAATAATCAACCGCGCGCACAAGCAGGCTATCTCACTTCGGGATATTGGGATGATATATGTGGCTGTGTTCAAGGTGGAAGTCCATATACATTAACAAAAGACACCTTGGCATTTTGGTATAAATATGCTCCAGTTAATGGCGATGTAGCACAAGTTTATCTTGATTTTAAAAAGAATAATGTTTCATGTGGTGGTATTAACCTTGATTTATCAGTGTCAACGATCTACAAGTACCAAGAAATACCATTTCAGTTGGGAACTGTCCCTGATCACGTTATCATACAAGCTATTTCTTCATTGTGGAATAATAAGGCGGTAAGTTACGTAGGTTCTACATTGATTTTGGATAATATGTTTTTTAAATCATCGATAAATTACAGCAATTTAAAGAGCATTGAAGCATATCCAAAGTTAAGTTTGTGGTTTGACGAAAATGCTAAAATACTGAATGTTAGTCCAGTAAATGTGCTTATGGCGCGTGTTGATATTTTTGATATTTCAGGCAAAAAAGTATATTCCGAAGTAAACCCTAACTCAAAATTGAATATAACCAATTTGGCAAATGGTATCTATTTTGTAAAAATTAAAGCCTTTAATAAGAATTATAATTTTAAAGTTTTGAAATTCTAAATGCTGATATAAACAGTAAAATAATAGCTTGTTAGCTAATTTTATGAAAGCGCAAAACAATCAACTTAAACGAATGTTTTGCGCTTCTGTTTATATGGTTTATTTTTTTTTGATGTACCAATATAAATAACTATCTTCGCAATCCAAATTTACCATTAAATATGCTAACTCGGAACTTGTTAATGCGCTACAAATGAAAAAGAAAATTGCTTTTATTATTAATCCTATTTCAGGAACTAACAATAAAAATGAGCTTCCAAATCTTATCTTACACGAGCTAAATCAGTCAGTTTATGCTCCCGAAATTGTTTTCACCGAGCACCGAGAACATGGACGCGAACTTTCGGCAAAATTTGTTGATGAAGGTTTCGATATTGTGGTTGCTGTAGGTGGCGACGGCACTGTAAACGAAATTGCACGCGGCTTGATCAATACGAATGTGTCGCTCGGAATAATTCCGGCTGGCTCAGGAAATGGGTTGGCGCGTCATTTAGCAATTCCCATGAACACAAAGCAAGCTATTCAGCAACTCAATAATTCCGAATCGGTGAAAATTGATTATGGTATAGTTAACGGACAACCATTTTTTTGCACGTGCGGTACAGGTTTTGATGCCTACGTGAGCACCGAATTTGCTAAAAGCAAAAATCGTGGCGTGATGACCTATATTGAGAAAATGATTACGGGCTATTTCAATTATAAATCGCAGAACTATCACTTACTTGGAGATGGTATTGACCTCAAGGATAAGGCTTTTGTTATCACTTTTGCCAATGCTTCGCAGTGGGGCAATAATGCTTATATTGCTCCACAAGCTAGTGTACAGGATGGTATGATGGATATTTCCATTATGAGTAATTTTCCAATTATTGCCATTCCTTCCATTGCTTTGCAGCTGTTTACCAAAACTATTGATAACGATCTTTTTGTAACTACCCTCCGAACCAACGAGATAACCCTGTATCGCGATGAGATTGGACCATTTCATTACGACGGTGAACCTTACGAGGAGGGCCGCGAAGTGAAAATTAAAATGATTCCTGAAGGTTTGAATGTTATGGTTAAAAAGCGATTTTAGTGAATTAGCTTGCAGTTTTAGCAATTAATTAAATAATTCAAAACATATTATTTGATATTATCTATTACTTAATTTAAAATATATTCATTAAAAATTCAAATGGTGGTTGAACAATTTTATAACATTATTGTTTATACTATAAATTTATAGGAATAAAAACTTTGAATTTGAAAGTAAAAATATCAAAAAAATTACATTTCGTTTTGCATGTTCAATAAAATAGCTTATCTTTGCACCGCAATAAAAAACAACGATGAACAACAATTTTCTACATATTCTTCTACTCGGTATTATTATTCTCTTGCAAAACAAGTAGAAGTGAGTTTGGTATGTAGTTATTACAATGTATAATATAAAGCCTTCTCACTACGGTGTGGAAGGCTTTTTTAATGAAAAACAGCCCCTTATATCCCCCACAGGGGGACTTTAAGAGCGTTTCATAAAAATAGAATTACTAAAATAAATCAAAAGCCGGAACCCTTCCCGGTTCTCCCCCTTCGGGGGAGTTAGAGGGGGCTAATTATGGATAGACTTTATATTTTCGACACGACTTTACGCGACGGCGAACAGGTTCCCGGATGCCAGTTAAACACCATTGAAAAAATTCAGGTGGCTAAAGCACTCGAAGGGCTGGGTGTTGATGTTATTGAAGCGGGATTTCCTATCTCAAGTCCGGGCGATTTTAATTCGGTAGTCGAAATTTCGAAAGCCGTTACTTGGCCTACTATTTGCGCCTTGACACGTGGAGTTCAAAAAGATATTGACGTGGCTGCCGAAGCACTCAAATATGCCAAAAACAAACGTATACATACAGGAATCGGAACTTCCGATTTTCACATCAAACACAAATTTAATTCAACGCAGGACGAAATTCTGGAACGTGCAGTTGCTGCCGTAAAACATGCCAAAAAGTATGTGGAAGATGTTGAATTTTACTGCGAAGATGCTGGTCGTACCGACAATGTATATTTGGCTCGTGTGGTAGAAGCTGTTATTAAAGCCGGTGCAACAGTTGTAAATATACCTGATACAACGGGTTACTGTCTGCCTTGGCAATATGGAGAGAAAATTAAATTCCTAATGGATAATGTGAAAGGTGTACACAACGCTATACTTTCAACACATTGTCATAACGACTTGGGTATGGCGACAGCCAATACTATTGCCGGTGTTCAAAACGGTGCTCGTCAGGTGGAAGTAACTATTAATGGTATTGGCGAACGTGCCGGAAATACGTCGTTAGAAGAAATTGCTATGATTTTGAAATGCCACAAATCAATGAATATTGAAACACAAATCAATACTCAGAAAATTTACGGTATTAGCCGTATGGTTTCAGGCTTGATGAATATGCCAGTACAAGCTAATAAAGCAGTGGTTGGTCGAAATGCATTTGCTCACTCTTCGGGTATTCATCAGGATGGTGTTTTGAAAAATCGCGAAAGCTACGAAATTATGGACCCAACGGATGTGGGTATCGATAAAAATTCCATTGTTTTGACAGCTCGTAGTGGACGTGCTGCCTTAAAACACCGTTTAAGTGTATTGGGTGTAAACGTTGAAGGCGACCATTTAGATACAATTTATGAAGCATTTTTAAAATTAGCCGACAAAAAGAAAGATATTAACGATGATGATGTTCTGTTATTGGCTGGCAAGGAACGCACTGAAAAACAACGCATTCAAATTGATTACCTTCAAGTAACTTCTGGAGTAGGAGTGAAGTCGGTTGCTAGTTTAGGATTGCTTATTGCTGGCGAAAAATTTGAAGCTGCTGCCGTTGGAAATGGTCCTGTGGATGCCGCAATCAAAGCTTTGAAACAGATTATTAAACGCACTATGACTTTGCAAGAATTTACAATACAGGCTATTAGTAAAGGTAGCGATGATGTAGGTAAAGTTCACATGCAAGTAGAACATGACGGCATTGTATATTATGGCTTTGGTGCCAATACCGATATTGTAGCGGCATCTGTCGAAGCATATATAAATGCAATTAATCAGTTTGTGAAATAAAGACAACGGACAACGGACGACTGACAACAGAAAAGACAGAAGAGATGAAGAGTTTTGAGGATTTGAGAATTTGGCAAGAAGCCCGAGTTTTTACAAATCAGATTTATGATTTAACTGATAATATGAGAGATTTTGGATTCAAAGATCAAATTCAAAGAGCTGCTGTTTCTGTTATGAATAATATTGCCGAAGGCTTCGATTATGGTTCAGATGCTATGTTTATTAAATATTTAGACATCTCTAAAGCGAGTTGTGGCGAAGTAAAGAGCATGTTGTATCTTGCAGAAGATAGAAAATTCTGTAGTCAAGAAAAAGCGAATGAATTACGTGAGAAAGCCAAAAGTATTTCTTCCGGAATTCATGCATTAATTAAATATCTAAAAAATAAAAATAAAGAATAATATAAAAAATGAAGTGCGGATTCCAACTTCAATAAACAGAGATCTTTTTCTGTTGTCTGTTGTCTGTTGTCCGTCGTCGAAAAAAGTATGAAAACATTATTTGATAAAATCTGGGATGCGCATGTCGTATCATCGGTCGAGAACGGACCAACACAGTTATATATTGATCGTCATTTTTGCCACGAAGTTACAAGTCCTCAGGCTTTTAACGGGCTTCGTGCTCGCGGACTAAAAGTTTTTCGTCCGGAGTTAACAACCATGACTGCCGACCACAACACGCCAACAATAAATCAGGACCAACCTGTTCAGGATCCTATTTCGCGTAATCAGTTGGATACTTTTGCAAAAAATGCAAAGGAATTTGAAATGCCATTATTTTTTCCATTGGGACATGTCAAAAACGGTGTGGTTCATATTATTGGGCCCGAAAATGGCTTTACACATCCAGGAATGACAATTGTTTGTGGCGATAGTCATACATCTACACACGGAGCTTTTGGAGCTATTGCTTTTGGTATTGGTACCAGCGAAGTGGAAATGGTTTTGGCTACACAATGCGTGCTTCAAACACGTCCTAAAACTATGCGTATTACTTTCAATGGTAAATTTGGCATAGGAGTAAATGCCAAAGATTTAGCGCTTTATATGATTTCGAAACTTACAACTGGTGGAGCTACTGGTTATTTTGTGGAATATGCTGGTGAGGCAATTCGCAATTTAAGCATGGAAGAACGCATGACGGTTTGTAACCTTTCTATCGAAATGGGTGCTCGTGGCGGACTTATTGCTCCTGATCAAACAACTTTCGACTATGTAAATGGTCGTGAATTTGCACCAAAAGGCGAAGAATGGGACAAGAAATTAGCGTATTGGAAAACATTGAAAACCGACGAAGGTGCTACTTTTGATCAAGAACTGGTGTTCGATGCTGCTGATATTCAACCTATGATTACTTACGGAACAAATCCGGGTATGGGAATGGGTATTACCGATTCAATT
>CAIWIS010000794.1 GCA_903912795.1 uncultured Bacteroidales bacterium | reverse complement strand
CAATGTAAATTGGGTCGATAGCACCCGAAGGCGAAACAATACGGATTTGGTCGTTGGGCAGTAAAAATGGAGGAGTCATACGGATTTTGTTTTGAAAGTTCTGATGCAAAAGTACGAAAATTACTTTTTCATTTGGCTATATTGGGATAATATTGCAAATGAAATATAAGTTGAATGTAAAAAAAGAGTTTTAGGTTCAGAATTAATATTTAAAGAAGAATGGATGTGAGTCTAGAAAAGAAATGAATATACCATCTTTCCCAACTTTACTTCATGCCAATATAGCTAAAGTGGTAAAAAACTTTTATCACTTTTGGTATGACAATATTATATTTTTAATAATTTGAATACATTCGGCCAATTCAATTTTGGTAATTACCAAAGGTGGTGCAAATCGTATAATGTTGGTATGCGTTGGTTTAGCCAGTAAGCCATTTTCGGCAAGCTTAATGCAAATATCCCACGCGAGATTCTTATATCCTTCGTTGTTTATAATCAAGGCATTGAGTAAACCTTTGCCACGTACAAAGGAGGCAATGTTCGAGATTTCGCACAAGTTTTGCATTTCGTGGCGAAAGTAGGTTCCCAGTTCATAGGCGTTTGCAGCCAGTTGTTCATCGCGCACCACTTCGAGCGCAGCAACAGCTACTGCAGCCGCTATGGGGTTTCCTCCAAAAGTTGAACCATGTTGTCCGGGTTGTATAACTTCCATAATATCGTTGGACGACAATACGGCCGAAACCGGATAAGCCCCACCCGAAAGCGCTTTACCAAGAATAAGAATATCGGGCTTCACCTCGTCGTAGTCGCAAGCTAAAAGTCTGCCAGTACGAGCAATACCTGTTTGCACTTCATCGGCAATAAACAATGCATTGTGTTGTATACACAAATCGCAACACGCTTTGAGGTAGCCATCGGCTGGCACATAAGCTCCGGCTTCGCCCTGAATAGGCTCAACCAAAAAACCGGCAATATTAGGATTTGCCTCGAAAGCCGCACGTAATGCATCCACATCGTTGTAAGGAATAACGATAAATCCAGGCGTATAAGGGCCGTAATTGTTATAAGCATCCGGATCCACAGAGAATGATACGATGGTGGTTGTACGTCCGTGAAAATTGTTTTCGCACACTACAATTTGTGCACTATTTTCGGCCAAACCTTTCTTTTGATAGGCCCATTTTCGACAAAGTTTAATAGCTGTTTCAACAGCTTCGGCACCTGTATTCATAGGAAGCACCTTTTCGAAGCCAAAATAATTGGTAATAAAAGCCTCGTAAACACCCAATTTGCTGTTGTAAAATGCACGCGAAGTGAGTGTAAGTTTTTGAGCTTGTGCTACCAGTGCATCCACAATTTTAGGATGACAATGCCCTTGATTGACAGCAGAGTATGCTGAAAGAAAATCGAAATACTTCTTTCCGGCCACATCCCATACGTATACCCCTTCGCCCCGATCAAGCACTACAGGCAATGGGTGATAATTGTGTGCTCCGTATTTATCTTCGAGCTCCATCAACTCGTTCGCTTCGTAATTTTTTGTAGTCATAATCGTTGAGTTTTAAAATATTTCGGCCATCATACAGCGCACGCTTCCACCACCATATTTTTCGATAGTGGGAACGGCAGCTACAAGCAGCCTATTGTATGATTCGAGTTTATTAATTTGTTGTTCGGTAAGCGAACGATATGCAGTCTGTGACATTACTAAAAATTGTTCTCCATTGATGTTATGCACTTGCAACATATTACCGGCAAACTGATGCATTTGTGCTTCTGTTATTTCAATCAATTCTTTACCCGATTGAAATACGGTGTTTACAAAAAACTCGCGCTCGGCAAGGTTATCAATTGCCTGCAAACACATCACCACATACTTATCGGCCAAACAAAGTTGTACATTGGTGTGATAAATCGGCAAGCGCTCCTCTCCTACTGTTTGATTGGCAATATATGAAACGGGCAAATAGCCAAAGTCGCTGCAGAATGTACGAAATAAGACCTTATCGGTACGTTCGGATATAGCAGCATACGCAATTTTGTTTACTCTATCCAAAATCATACTACCAGTACCTTCCAAATATAATCCCTGCGTCTCAAAATGACTATAATCATTAATTGTCTGATAGTTAAAACCACTTTCTTTTATTTTTGAGAGAATATCGGACCTACGCTCCATGCGACGATTTTTGGCGTACATGGGATAAATCGCAATTTTAGATCCATGCATCGAGAACCAATTGTTAGGAAATATTGAATCCGGAGTATGCGGCTCTACCGTATCATTTATTACAATAACCTGAATCTCATAACTACGCAACATGGCAACCATTGCTTGAAATTCAGAAAGTGCCAGTTTCTGAATCTCACGTTTATCAGTAGCATCATTTTTTTGAAAATGATTATTTTCGGCTGTTTGCCTATTAAACCCAAAAGCAATAGGTTCAACCATCAATATTGTATCTGTAGTTTGTTTTTCCATCGTTTAAATACATTAATCGTTTGCACGTACAAGCGGAAATGTTGAACATCTCAATAATCCACCCATTTTTGAAATCTCTTTATAAGGTACTTTTTCGACAGTTAAACCCCATTCCTGCTCCATATATTGATTAAGACGAACAAAATTTTGTTCACTAACAACCGTTGTTGGTGATAACGAAAACACATTAGAGTTCATACTATACATTTCGTCCCGGGTTAATTCAAAAATGTTTTGTTTGCCAAACATATCCACAAGTAGTTGATAATCTTTTTCGAAACGGAAACCATTTTTGTAAATAATGGCTTTATTCCGTCCAACAGGCATAAAGGTGCAATCAAGATGTAAAATTCCTTGCCGTGGATCTGTATCGTGTTTTACCATTTCCAACGGAATAAATGTTTTATTAGGGAAAATTTCTTTTAAAAAATGAAATGCATAAGCGTTCGTACGCGCTGTTTTGAGTTGAGGGTAATTCTCTGCAGTATATAACCCTACAAAAACGACATCGTTGTAAAGTACCACATCGCCTCCTTCTACATGAGCACGTTCAGGGAGATTGAAAATTTTATTATACTGTATTTGGTCGTAAATAACTTCATAGGCTTCTTTTTCATCTTCGCGGTCGGGGATAATGTTGGAATTAATAATCTTATCGTCGATAACAAAACCTACATCCCTTGCAAAAACCTGATTACAATTCTCGAGTGTCCAGGGTCGAAAAACCTGTATATCATGCTTAAAAAGTACTTTCTCAAAAGCAGACATTTCTTTGTAAATTGAATCTTCGGTAGGATAATCATTGTTCAAAACCGATTCGTACGATTTAGCATCGAAGGTTTTATCCAAAGTTGGCTTTTTTCCAATAGACCCTGGTTGACCAAGTACTACGGCTTTCAGCGTGGATGTTTCGTTACTTATATTTAGATTCATTCGTTTTATTTTGGCATAAAGATACTACAAAGTACTAATTTAAAAACCAATAAACGCTTTATTTTGTTCAAATAATGCATAATTATTTATTTTTCACAACCTATCTTACTTCTTTTATTATTTATCGAAAAATGTCCTTTCATTAATCATATAAACAAAAAAATATACGCTTTTATTCGTATTTCAAATAAGATTTCGAATAACGTACTTTGCATTTGTTACTTTATTGGCAATGAAAATGATAGAATACTTCCGACAGATAAAACTTCACCATAAGCAAGTAGCTCAAATGGACGAGTTGATTATTGAACTTAGAGCCAAGCAAAAGGTGTTGAATCAGCGAGTTAATATACTCACAAGTTCGGAAAAATTTCAAAAAAACAGCATTCAAAATTTATATGCCAACATTTATAAAACGATAGATAAATTGATTGTAAACGACATATAGAAACTATTTCAAAACAAAAAACATCATGCTCAAAAAACTACTTTTCGCTATCGTTTTTGTTTACTGTGCTTCAATCGGAATGTTACAAGCCCAAGGATACACTTTTTTTACAGCTCCGGGCGCTGAAACTATTGAACAAAATGCGATTATGCCCGCCGAAAGTGGTGTGTATTTTTGTATGAAAAAAAATGCAACCCAATCGAGTCTTTACTGGCTCCAAAACAATGTAGCGACCGAAGTGAAAAATGTTGGTAATCAAAATAGTGTTGTTATTAATGAGAATGGTTCGTACGGCAAACAATGGTTTACTTTCCAAAATAAAGCATTATTTATGACTATCTATGGATTGCCAGGAGTGCGTACATCTGGAGTTTGGGTTACCGATGGAACTGCTTTAGGAACCGATACATTGTTTACGTATGGCTATGGCACAAACGTAAATATTGCCGGCATGATAGGAAATGAACTGTATTTTTCAACTACTTCCAACACTCCTTATCAAACAGTACTATACAAAACCGATTTTACCAAAGCGGGTACTTCCATTGTAAAAACCATTAACAAAACCAATCTGAATTGGAATTATGTTGACAATCAGAAATTGTATTTGAATGGATATTTGAAAAGTGGAGCATACAGTTATGGCGTCCTTTATTCTTTTGGCACAGATACCACACGCTTGTTATTGGGGCAAAATACCGCCT
>CAIWIS010000793.1 GCA_903912795.1 uncultured Bacteroidales bacterium | reverse complement strand
TTATTAGTTATTTAATTGCTTTTTAAATTTAAAAAATAAGATTAAGTCTAAAATTAAATCTATCCCTAATAGTCAAATTAAGTGCCAAAACAAACTTGGTGACAAAATGACAGCATACGTTGGTTTATATTACAACAAATTACGTTACAATTTCAGATTAGAAATTTACCGCTTGCTGTAGTTTCTCAACACAATTATGGGCAGCCATCAACCACCTTTTTTATTACAAAGCAGCATAAAACTACTGTACATAGCAAAAAAATAATCAAAAATAAAACAAATACCTATTTGCAGTTTGTCAATTCAAAAAAAAATACTATTTTTGCAGTCCGAATTTGAATCCGATAGAAATCAACAAAATAATATTATAAGCAATGAAAAGGACATTCCAACCTTCACAAAGAAAAAGAAGAAACAAACATGGTTTCCGCGAAAGAATGGCAACTGCCAATGGACGTCGCGTACTAGCATCTCGTCGTGCTAAAGGTAGAGCAAAACTTACAGTAGCAGATGAAGGACGCCACAAAGCGTAACATTTAAGCTCAAACGAATATAAAGAAAGTAAAGACCTCAACTGAAGTTTTTACTTTTTTTATTTCAATACATTACAATTTCCAATAATTTAATTACTTTTGAAGCTAGTTTCGACTTCGATTGAGCGTTTCTAAATTATTAATTTCAAATTATTAATTCACAAGCATGGATTTTAAGAAATTTTGGTCCGAATCATTAGGTGGTTTTATTTTAAAGCGGTTATTGCTAGCAACTATAATCTTAGTGGCTTTGTCGTGGATAACACTCTATCTGGTTGATATTTACACACAACATGGACAGACAGAAAAAGTGCCCGATTTACGTGGCATGTATATGGAAGAAGCGGAAGTTATGTTGAAAAACCACAGCCTTTATCCACAAATAATTGACTCGGTATATGTTCGGAACAAGAAATTGGGAACAATTATAGATCAAATTCCCGCAGCTAATTCCAATGTAAAAACCAACCGACCTGTTTATTTAATTATCAATTCAAAACAAGTACATCATACTCCTCTACCCGAAGTGAATGATATTTCGTACCGACAAGCCGATGCCATGCTTCGTGCTGTGGGAATAAATGTGAGTAATGTTGAGTATTCGCCATCGGAATACAAAGATTTGGTAATTGATGTAAAATATGGCGGAAGGAGCATTTCATCAGGATTTAGAATTCCGGAAGGTGCTTACGTTACTTTGGTTGTTGGTAGTGGACTTGGTGGCGAAGATATTTTAATTCCATCGCTAAAAGGTTTGTCATTGGAAGTTGCTCGTCAACAAGCTATTACAGCTTCGATTGTAGTTGGTGCTATTGACTACGATGTGGCACCACGTGGCAACGAAAATGCCTATATCATTTACCGTCAACGTCCTGCAGCAGGAAAGTTAGTGCCTGCAGGCACTCGTATTGATGTTTGGCTATCGAAAGACAAAACGATGCTCGATAAGGTTTTTGAAGAAGATGAAGCCGACAAAGAGGGTGAAGAGGAATTCTTTTAATTTCAAAGAAAAAATTACAAAACGTGATTGACGAATACTTAGAAGATATAATTGATGATGATATTGAAAGTGAAATTCCCGATAGGGAAGTTTACGAGCATTTCCGTTTTGTAGTTGACAAAGGTCAGAATATGGTTCGCATCGACAAGCATTTGGTAAATTGCATGTCGGGCATATCGCGTAATCGAATTCAAGAAGCTGCTGACGCAGGAAATATCAGGGTGAATGATAAAAGTGTTAAGTCCAACTATCGGATAAAACCTTTTGACATTATTACCATCCATTTGGAATACCCTCCTACCGAATTTAAAATTTACCCACAAGACATTCCTATTGACATTGTTTACGAAGATGATGATATTATTCTGGTAAACAAACAACCAGGCCTTGTGGTACATCCAGGATTTGGAAATTTCGATGGTACTTTGCTCAATGCCATTGCGTGGCATCTAAAAGACCACCCTGAATACGACATTAATGATTCACGCATTGGGTTGGTTCATCGCATCGACAAAGACACTTCGGGCTTATTGCTGATAGCCAAAACGGAACATGCTAAAGCCCATTTAGGCAAGCAATTCTTTTTGAAAACAACTCACCGTAGGTACCAAGCACTTGTTTGGGGCAATATAAAACAAGACGAAGGGACAATTATTGGCTCTCTAGCACGTAATCCGCAAGACCGAATGCAGTTTATGGTTTTTCCGGAAGGCGAAAATCCAATTGCAAAACACGCCGTAACGCATTACAAAGTGTTGGAACGATTTGGGTACACCAGCCTGGTAGAATGCAGATTGGAAACAGGTCGTACGCATCAAATACGTGTTCACATGAAGCATATTGGCCATACGCTATTCAACGATGAACGCTATGGTGGGCATATTATTTTAAAAGGAAACACAACAGCTATGTACAAAGCATTTGTAAAAAATTGCTTTTTTATGTGCCCCCGTCAGGCTTTACATGCTAAGGAACTTGGGTTTGTGCATCCACGTACTGGCGAATATATGATGTTTAACTCCGATTTACCACAGGATATACTTGATTTGGTTGATAAGTGGAGGAAATTTATTAACAACTAAACATACCGTTCACAAATATAGATTTAATCTTTATATTTGAAATTTGAACACGGAATTCATTCCTTAATAAACCCAATTCTATTTCGAGGCTTATCTGTTCGCTTTCTGTCGGTATGCAACTCAGCTAAAGATTGATTAATGAGTTCAATTTGAACTCGGGTATCTTCGTTAATGTCGTTGTAATCCGTAAAAACATCTTCGATATAGGCTTTTAACTCCTTGAGTTCAGATTGAAGTTCAATAACCTTATCAGCAGGTTTAACTGGCAACAAGTTACGAATAGCTACAAATGCACGCACAATCTGAATATTAATCTGAATTGCTGTATTGCTTCTTAGTACGCTTGATAACATTGTAACGCCATGTTCGGTAAAAACTAAAGGTAAAGCAGATTTAGGACGTTTTGATTTTGATGTCATCACAAATTGTGACGACATATATTGCCATTCAATTTCAGTAAGCTGAAACATGAAATCTTCGGGGAATCGCTCCATGTTTCGTTTAACTGCCTGATTTAAAACTCGTGTCTCTACACCATAAATTTCGGCTAAATCACGGTCAATCATAACACGTTGTCCACGAATTGTAAAGATTTTATCTTGAATTTCAGTGGGTTGGAGCTGTAAATTTTCAGACATTAAGTTAATTAGAATTTTGGTTTTGAATAAAAGTAAACGATATTTGATATTACGTTATGTTGCTGTAACTTAATTATCAATTCCCGCTTTTCAATTGTTTTTTTATAAGCGGCACAAATTTATCAATATCACCTGCACCAAAAGTAACTAAAACATCAAGGTCCTTCTCTTTTAGCAATGTCAGTAAGTTTTCTTTGGAACACAATGTTTTGTGCTCCAAAGTTACATTGCATAATATAATATCGGAACTTACGCCTTCGATGGGTAATTCACGTGCCGGATAAATGTCGAGTAGAATTAACTCGTCTAGCTTAGAAAGGGCACTGGCAAAATCGGCTGCAAAATCGCGCGTACGGGTATACAAGTGCGGTTGAAAAATGCCTGTAATTTTACGGTCGGGGTACAAGGCACGAATGGATGAAATGCTGGCATTTAACTCACTTGGGTGATGGGCATAATCGTCCATATACACAACGCTATCAGATTTATAAACAATATTGAAACGGCGATAAATGCCTGAGAACGAAGAAATTCCAACTCGTAGTTCTTCTGCTGTTACACCATTTAGCCATGCTAAAGCCATAGCAGCTACGCTATTTTCCACATTAATCATTACTGGTACGCCCAAGCGAACGTCATTAATGCGATCGGTAGGTGTTACAAAATCAAATTTGATTTCGCCTTTTCCAACTTTTATGTTTTCGGCACTAAAATCGCCTCCATCATTCATCGAATAGGTATATACTTTAACTCCTTTTTGAAGTCTTGGCTTAATATCAATGCCTTTGCGCATAATAAGCGCACCACCAGGGCGGATGAGCGAAGTGAAATGTTCGAAACTCTCGCGAAAAGCATCTGCTGTTTCGTAAATATCCAAATGGTCGGCATCGGCTGAGGTAATTACAGCCATGTATGGCGACAGTTGGTGAAACGATCGGTCGTATTCATCTGCCTCAATTACAACATAATTACTGTCCTTGGAAAGCAATAAATTGGTATTGTAATTATTGGAAATGCCGCCCAAAAATGCACTACATGTAACCTGCGATTGGTAAAGTAAGTGTGCAGCAATGGTCGAAGTTGTAGTTTTGCCATGCGTGCCAGCCACACATATTCCTTTGCTTTGGCGTGTGATATCGCCCAGCACTTGAGCGCGTTTCTGAATTATAAAGTTATTTTCTTTAAAGTACTGTAACTGATTGTGCTCTTCTGGAATAGCAGGTGTTACAATTATCAAAGTACTTTTAGGATTCATGTATTCAGCCGGAATATGATTTACCTCTTGGTTGTAAATAACTTGAATTCCTTCTGTTACCAAATCCTGTGTTAATTTTGTTTCGGAACGGTCATAACCTGCCACTTCAAAACCTTTGGTTTTAAAATAACGTGCCAAGGCACTCATGCCTATGCCGCCTATTCCTAGAAAAAAATATCGATTGTATTTGTTCATTTTGGGTTGTTAGTTAATTTGTTTTTCAGTTGCTTGGTTGATTCAAAATTCATAACTTCTTGCTTCCTATTATCTTCTCTACTTCGTCTACAATGCGTTTAGCAGAATCTTTTTCGGCTAATTTTAAAATATTTTCAGCTAGTTTTGATAACGCATCGTCGTTCAAAATTAATTGCAATGCCGTTGGTATTAAATTATCTTTTGCTTCTACATCCTTAATCATAACGGCGGCATTTTTAGTAACCAAAGCCAAGGCATTTTGTGTTTGATGGTCCTCGGCTACATTAGGCGACGGCACTAATATGGTTGGTTTTGCCAACAAACAAAGCTCCGAAATTGAACTTGCACCAGCTCTCGAAACAACCAAATCGGCAATGCTATATGCATAATCCATACGCGACACAAAATCAGTTACCAGCAGACTGTCCGATTTATACGCTTCGGCCGCCTGACGAGCATCGGCAATATAAAATCTCCCCGTTTGCCAAATAACTTGTATACCAGCTTTAGTCAATGCATCGAGTTCAGCAATTATACTTTGATTAATGGTACGGGCTCCCAAGCTTCCGCCTACAATAAGCAGTGTTTTTTTTGCTGGTGTAAATCCAAAAAACGTATAGGCTTCAGCCGCTTTTGATTGCACTTCAAACAAATCCTGACGTACAGGATTCCCAGTTTTTACAATTTTATCTTTCGGGAAAAACTTATCCATATTATCGTAAGCCACACATATTTTAGATGCTTTCTGGGCCAATAATTTATTGGTTACACCAGCATACGAATTTTGTTCCTGCAATAAAGTCGGCACTCCAAAGCCCGAAGCAGCTTTTAATAAAGGTCCGCTTGCATAGCCGCCTACACCAATAGCAATATCAGGACGAAAAGTACGAATGATTTTTCGGGCTTTCAAAATGCTTTTAGATAGATTTATCAGCACTTTAATATTGCGCAACATGTTTTTTCGATCGAAACCGCTTACAGGCAATCCTTCTATACGATAACCTGCTGCTGGAACGCGTTCCATTTCCATACGACCTTTTGCACCAACAAAAAGTATTTCGGAATCGGAAAATCGGCTTTTTAATTCATTAGCAATACTTATAGCTGGAAAAATATGTCCGCCTGTACCGCCTCCACTTACTATAAATTTATGTTTCATTTTTTTGCTTCGCGTTATTAGCTTCACGTTATTTTGGCACTTCGTGCGTTAGTTGGGCTTCGCCGTTATTTGCACTTCGTGCGTTATTAATTGTTATTAAGCTTTGCCGTTATATTCCTAATTTTCAAATTGGCACATTTTCACATTCTTGGCTGCGCCAAGCGGCAAAGCCGAGCGGGCACATTAGCTTAACTCTTCCAAACTCACAACCGGAATGGCTTCTTCAGGTGCTTCCACCATTTCTTTGTCTTCGGGGTGCCCTTCTTCTTTTATCTGACGTGTAACACCCAGAATCACTCCAAAATAAATGCAAGTAATCAATATGGATGTTCCACCGCGACTAATTAGCGGCAATGGTTGCCCCGTAACTGGTCCTAAACTGGTGGCTACAGCCATATTTACAAATGCCTGAATTACTATCATTAACGATAATCCAATTACCACCACAGCCGGAAAAACCGTTGGGCTTTCGGTAGCAATACGACCAGCTCGATAGAGCAAAATTAAATACAAAAGCATCACCACTACTCCACCTAGCATGCCTGTTTCCTCAACAATGATAGCGTAAATGAAATCTGAATAAGCCTGTGGCAAAAAATCGCGTTCAATACTATTTCCGGGCATTACTCCAAAAAACCCACCTCTTGCAATGGCTATTTTGCCATGTTGTACTTGTAGGTTTTCGTCGGTAATGGCGTATTTATCTTCTTTTTTATCGTCCGATACAAAAAATTTATCAATACGACTAGTCCAAGTATATGCTCTTTTGAAAGCCGAAGGCATGCTATCTCTGGGAATTGCTTTTATTGCACCATAGCCCAGAATGGCAGCCAAAATAATAAGTCCAGCAATAGAACCTAATTTTTTTAATGAAATTTTTCCAATAAACATCATTATAAAAACTACTCCAAAAAGGATACCCGCTGTGGAAAAGTTTTCGATAAGTATAAGTGGACAAATAATTGCGAGCATAATCATTATACTCCAGAAATATCGTTTTTCGTCGGTTTCGGGATTTTTAATGCGCGAAATAAAATCGGCAGCCACAATAATAACAGACAGTTTAGCCAATTCCGAAGGTTGAAATTGTACGCCACCTATTACTAACCAGCGAGTTGCATCGTTTTCGCTTTGTCCTTTAAATTGCACCAAAATTAATAAAAAAACCGACAACAACAAGCCCACATACGACAATAAACGTATGAAGCGGTAGGGTACAAGATGAACAATAATAGCAATTAAAGCACCGCCTGCCAAAAATCCAACGTGACGCAGCATAGGCGTAGTATGGTTAGCTGCTTTGTATGCGAGTGTGCTCGAAGCACTATACATTTCGATAATGGATACCACACATAGCATGATAAACGCTATCCAAAGTGTAGCATCGCCGCGTAAATATTTTTTTAATAAACTGTCCATTTATTACAAATTTCGAACACAGGTTTTAAACTGACGACCACGATCTTCGTAGTTTTTAAACAAATCGAAGCTAGCACAGCAAGGCGACAGCAAAACGGTTTCGCCTGATTTTGCAATTTTATAAGCTTCGGCTACTGCATCTTCCATTGATTTAACTTCTACAATATTGGCAACTTTATCTTTGAAAAAGGCCATAAGAGCAGTATTGTCAACACCCATAAAAATTAAACTTGTCACTTTTTCGTTTACCAATTCTTCAATTTCGCTATAGTCATTTCCCTTGTCGGTACCACCTAAAATGAGCACCGTAGGAGTTTTTATGCTTTGCAATGCATACCAGCACGAATTTACATTGGTAGCTTTGGAGTCGTTAATATAACGCACATTACGCACAGTTGCCACATATTCCAAGCGGTGTTCCACGCCCTGAAAATCCATAAGCGAAGCACGGATACTTTCTTTTTTTACATTTAAAACAGTTGCTGTAAGCCCTGCGGCCATTGAGTTATAAGTATTGTGCAGTCCTTGAATTGCTAATTCGGTTTGTGGCATAGTAAAAATTGTTTTAAGTGTATTTATAATTAATTCGTCGTTTTCGATAAATGCTTTTGTTTTTTCGTTGCGTTCAATTGCAAAAGGATACATGGTTGATTGAATGTTGCGTTTTGCCAATTCAGCTTTAATGACAGGGTCGTTTTCCCAAAAAATAAATGTATCGTCCTTGGTTTGATTCTGTGTAATTCGGAATTTCGAATCCACATAATTCTGAAAATTATAATCGTACCTATCTAAATGATCTGGTGTAATGTTTAGTAATACGGCAATATCAGCTTTAAATTCGGTCATGCCATCGAGCTGAAAACTACTGAGTTCCACAACATAATATTCGAAATTCTCAGTTGCCACTTGCAATGCCAAACTATTGCCAACATTGCCAGCGAGTCCCACTCGCAGGCCCGAATTTTTTAATATATGATATGTAAGCATGGTAGTTGTTGTTTTTCCATTACTACCTGTAATGCATATCATTTTGGCATTGGTATATCGTCCTGCAAATTCAATTTCAGAAATTACGGGCGTCCCTTGCGCATGTAATTTTTTAATTAGTGGCGCTTTATCAGGAATTCCTGGGCTTTTAATTATTTCAGCTGCATTTAAAATCTTTTCTTCGGTATGTTGTTTTTCTTCCCATTCAATGCCGTACTCATTAAGTAGGTTTTTGTAATTGGGTTTAATTTCGGATAAATCCGACAAAAAAACATCGAATCCTTTCAGTTTTGCAAGTACCGCAGCGCCTGCACCACTTTCGCCTCCACCTAAAATTACAATTCTATTCATTATCTTATTTTCAGCGTTATTATTGTTACAGCAGCCAAAATAATTCCTACAATCCAAAAACGAATTACAATTTTTGATTCGGGCATGGCTTGCAATGGACTTTGAAAATAGGCTTGAATGCCTGCATTTCCAGGTTTCTGAAAATGATGATGTAAGGGCGCCATTTTAAAAATGCGACGGCCCTCGCCAAAACGTTTTTTTGTATATTTAAAATAGCCAACTTGCATCATTACCGATAGGTTTTCGATGATAAATATGCCGCAAAGTATTGGAATTAATAATTCTTTATGAATGGCAATGGCAAATACGGCAATAATGCCACCAAGGGTTAGGCTGCCTGTGTCGCCCATAAAAACCTGAGCAGGAAAGGCGTTGTACCACAAAAAGCCGATGGTAGATCCAATAAAGGCACCTGCAAAAATCAACAACTCACCTGTGCCAGGAAGATACATAATATTCAAATAGCCAGCATAATTCACATTACCCGACACATAAGCCAAAATACCAAGTATCACGCCTATAATGGCCGAAGAGCCTGTTGCCAGTCCATCCAGTCCATCGGTCATATTGGCACCATTCGAAATGGCTGTAACAATAAAAATTACAACCAAAATAAACAATATCCATCCATAATCCTGTGCTTTATGGCCTGCCCAAGCAAAAGCATCGGCATAATCGAGGTTGTTGTTCTTGAAAAATGGAATGGTAGTATTGGTCGATTTTATATCGTGTTTGGCATAAGTAACTCCTTCTACGCGAGTGTTTTTTCCTTTTATCTCTGTGTTTTCACGTATCACTATATCGGGACTTAAATACATAATTAATCCTACAATAAGACCCAAACCCACTTGACCAACAATTTTGAATTTGCCTTTTAGTCCTTCTTTGTTTTTGCGAAATACTTTAATATAATCGTCGACAAAGCCTATTAAACCTAACCATACGGTTGCAACTAACATCATTATAATGTAAACATTGTTGAGCGCTGCCAATAGTAATGTAGGAATAAGTATGGCAATAATGATAATGACACCACCCATTGTAGGCGTTCCTTTTTTGCTCATTTGGCCTTCGAGACCCAAATCGCGGATTGTTTCGCCTATTTGTTTTTTTTGCAAATAATCAATTATTCGTCGTCCGAACAAAGTTGATAACAACAGTGCCAAGATAAAAGCCAATCCCGTGCGAAACGAAATAAAGTTGAACATCCCTGTTCCTGGAATGTCAAAATACTTGTCTAAGTAGGTAAATAAGTGGTATAGCATATCTTTATAATTAATATTTAATAATTGATAATTAACAATTTACGATTCAAAAATTCATTCATCTTTACATCAAAAGCATTTCTTCACCTCTTCTCTGTCGTCGAAATGATGTTTTACGCCTTGTATAATTTGATAATCTTCGTGTCCTTTACCTGCAACAAGCACCACATCGCCAACTTGTGCTAAAGCGCATGCTGTTTTTATGGCTTCGCGGCGGTCAACTATAGTTATGCTTTTCGATTTTTGAATCACATCCAAACCTGCAAGCATATCATTCAAAATATCCTGTGGCTCTTCGTTGCGCGGATTGTCCGATGTTAAAATCGTTTTCCAACTACCATCCACAGCTTCTCGAGCCATCATGGGGCGTTTGCCTTTGTCGCGATTTCCTCCGCAACCCACAACTGTAATTAACCGACCGTTGCCTTCTAAAATTTGGTTTATGGTGGAAATAACATTGTTCAAAGCATCGGGCGTATGTGCATAATCCACAATAGCTGTAAATCCTTGTGGGGCACGTAGGGTTTCAAATCGTCCCGATACCGAACTCAACGAACTGATAATACGAAGCACTTCCATTTCATCCTGCCCCAGAAGTACAGCCGCTCCAAATACAGCCGACAAATTGCTCGCATTAAACTTACCAATAAACGATACGTTTACTTCGCGGTCGTTCATATCCAGCAACATACCATCAAAACCATGTTCCAAAATTTTGGTTTTAAAGTCGGCCATCCCTCTTAGCGAGTAGGTATATTTACGTGCTTTCGAATTCTGAAGCATCACCAATCCGTTTTTGTCATCAGCATTGGTAAGTGCAAAAGAATCGGCCGAAAGTGCGTCGAAAAATCCTTTTTTTGCTTTTAAGTAATTTTCAAAAGTCAAATGATAATCAATGTGGTCGCGAGTAATATTGGTAAAAATTCCACCATCAAATTCAAGTCCGGCAATGCGCCGTTGATCCACCGAGTGTGAACTTACTTCCATAAATGCATATTCGCAGCCAGCATCAACCATGTTGGCAAGTAATTCGTTCAATGCCAGGGAATCAGGAGTTGTATGTGTTGCCTCAATAGCATTTTTGTCAATATAATTGCAAACTGTTGATAGCAAACCTACTTTATAACCCAACTCACTAAACAGTTTGTAAAGCAATGTGGCAATAGTAGTTTTTCCGTTTGTACCTGTTACACCAACCAATGTAAGTTTGGAGGATGGAAAATCGAACCAGGTCGAAGCCAATTTACCTAAAGCATCTGAACTATTTTCGACCTGAATATATGTAATATTTGGTGATTTTTCGTTTGGCATTTTTTCGCAAACTACAGCCGAAGCACCATTTTCGATGGCCATATTAATAAAATCATGTCCATCAACAGCCGAACCACAAGTAGCCACAAATAATGAATTTGCAGTCGCCTTTCGAGAATCGAATTGCACCGCAGTAACATCAATTTCGGTATTTCCTGATACTGAAATTATTTTTATGTTTTGAAGCAAATTATCTAAATTCATACGCTTGATATTGCAATTGATTTTTCCTTATAACTCTTTGTTCTAATTTAACTGTATACGCACCAATTGTCCTTTTGTGACTTGATTTCCGACCGATATATTTTGCGAAACAACTTTACCACGACCATTTACCTGCACACGTAAGCCCATTTGACCAAGTAAATACATAGCATCTTTGGCTCCCATTCCTTGCAAATCAGGCATTTTGTTTTTGAAAACCTTCAACGGTTTAATATCCAGCACACTATCAGTTGTGTTTGTGCTTATCCAGTTTGTGTTTGTAGTTCTGATATTCAAATTTAAATTAGACATTACCGAATTTAAAGCCCGTGCATAACCCCCTTTAGCTTGTGGAAAATATGGATAAATAGCTGTAGAGTCGAGTTTTAAATGTTCTGGTTTTAAATTTGATTTTAGAGCCATTATTTCTTCGGCAATACTTTTGAAAACCGAGCCAGCCATTTTACCTCCCGATGGATATCCTTTCTTAGGTTCACGTATTACAACAATACAGGTATAAAGCGGATCGTCGGCCGGAAAATAGCCACAAAATGACACCTGATGACTTGTGCCACCAGCTTTATATCCTGCTGCGCCTTTCGATATTTGAGCAGTTCCTGTTTTACCTGCAATGCGTACATGTTTCGACCGTACATTATGAGCAGTTCCTTTGGGTGCTTCCATAACACCCAATAAGGCTTCGTGCACAATTTGTAATGTTGTTGGCTTACATATTTGCTCACGTACAGTTTCGGTAGCAAATTCTTTAATTTTCAACCCATTTCGCATGATGGCCTTAACAAAGAATGGACGAATTAATTTACCTTTGTTTGCTATAGCATTGTAATAGGCTAGCGTGTAAATGGGTGGAATTTGCGATTCGTAACCTATTGACATCCAAGGTAATTTTGTAGCCGACCAGTATTGCGCTTTGTCTTTCGGGTGGCGAATTTTAGGGCCTGAATTTCCTGGTATTTCCAAATCAAATTTCTCATTCATGCCCATTTCGTACAATTTTTCAACATATCCCGAAGGGTTGTCGCCCCATGCATTTACCACTGCCATTGAAATAGCAACGTTTGATGATCCATGCATTGCTTCAGCAAGTGTAATACTACCAAAACCTCCTTTTTTAGCATTGTGGTCGTTCATATTTCTACCTGCAAATGCATGTACGCCACCACCGGTATGCATTACGTCTGTAATTTTAGCTTTATCCTCGTCGAGTAATGCAATGAGCGAGAATGTTTTAAATGTTGAGCCTGGTTCAACCTGATCCGAAACAGCACCGTTTTTATTTTCGGTAAATGTGCCATCCGGATTTTGGTACATGTTTACGATAGCTTTCATTTCGCCTGTCTTTACCTCCATTACAAGGGCATAACCTGTAGAAGCATCGAACGAACGCATACTATCAACCAAAGCCTTTTCGGCAATATCTTGCATGTTTAAATCTATGGTAGTCAGAATATCCAAACCGTTGATTGGTTCAACCTGAATGGTTTCTTCCAACCTATTAGCCACTTTCTGCATTATCGAAATGCCTGGGGTTCCAATCAGTTCTTTGTTGAAATACAATTCCAAGCCGTTTTTACCACCTTTCGAATCCTCTGCGTAAATGTCGCCTATGGTGCGCGATGCCAACGACCCAAATGGCTTTTCGCGCCGAAGCATTTCTTTGGTTATTAGTCCACTTTTAATTCGCCCCATTCGGAATAAAGGCATTTTTTTTAGCACTTTCAGTTGAGCATAAGTAATGCGTTTGGGATATATTTGCACTTCGCCTTTACGTTCACGATAAGCTCTTTTGAGCATTATTTTATAGTCATTTGCAGTGCGATCGGCAAAATAAGTGGCTAAACTTGTAGCCAGAGAATCCACTTTATCTTTGAATAATTTACCATCATCTTCGCGCAGAGCGGGTACGCGCGTATCCATATAAACATAGTACGTTGGAATGGTGCTTGCCATTAATCGACCATCGCACGCATAAATATTCCCGCGGCTTGGTTTTACCAGGATGTCAGTTTTTTTGCTTTTGGCAGCTACGGCCATCCAAGCTTTTTTTTCGGCAGTTTGTAAATAGATAATACGTCCCAATACAGCCACAAAAAGAAGTACTATACCAAAGTATACTACTCCAAATCGTAAAACTATGCTATCGCGTTTGCCAGCCATTTTTAGTAAATTATTTTTCTTCTGCTACTTTCACCTCTAAAACAATCGGTGGTGTATTCGATTCCGAAAGCGTTAATCCTCTATCATATATCATTTTACGAACATTCGATTGTCGGCTAATTTCCATCAGCTCGGCCGAGATTGTGAGCGATTCGTATTTTATGTCTTGTATTTCGCGTTTTAATTTCAATGCTTTTGATAATTGTGTTTCGCAATAATACCGATTATCAACATACAAAAAAGCAATAAAAGCCAACATAATAAGAAATGGATATTGTTTTTGTAAAAACTTTTTTGTTAGAATATTACCATTGATTATGTCGCGCAACGTGCTCGATTTCAAATCATTGAAATCTTCATTGCCTTTAATGGCCTCCGCTATTTTACGTATCCAACTCATTTTTTTGTAGGCACTTCGTGCGTTTTTATTTGGGCTATGCCGTTTACTTGGGCTTCGCCGCTAAAGGGCACTTCGTGCGTTAGTTTATTGTTTAATTTCTTTTATCTCCACATCACCATATTATCACATTGGCACATTATCTTTCTGCAACTCTCAATTTAGCACTACGTGCACGTGGATTTCTATTTATTTCATCTTCGGTGGCAACAATCACTTTGGTATTCACTTGTTTTAGTGGAGCAATGATATTGCCGTAAAAGTCTTTTTCCAATTTTCCTTCAAAATTTCCGCTACGGAAATAGTTTTTCACCAACCTATCTTCGAGCGAATGATACGTTAATATGGCAATACGTCCACCCGGATTAAGCACTTCCAAGCTTTGTATCAATAACTCTTCGAGTACTTCCATTTCTTTGTTTACCTCGATACGTAAAGCTTGAAAAACGCGTGCCATATCTTTTTTCTCTTTCTCGCGTCCAAAATATGGTTTCAAAATTTCAATAAATTGAAAAATACGCGTAATAGGCTCATTTGCTCTACTTTGAACTATTGTTCGGGCTATCTTGCGCGAATTGTGTAGCTCGCCATACAAATAAAAAACGGTTGCCAAGTCTTCTTCTGCGTAAGTATTTAATATGGTTGAAGCTGTAATTTTCGATTCGGTATTCATGCGCATATCCAAGTCACCATCAAATCGGAACGAAAAACCGCGCTCAGCTTCATCAAAATGGTGCGACGACACCCCCAAATCGGCTAAAATGCCATCCACTTTTTCAACTCCATGATATTTCAAAAAATTAACCAAGTATCTAAAATTACTTCGAACAAATGTAAAGCGCTTATCATCAATTATATTTTCAATAGCATCTAAGTCCTGATCAAAACCAAACAATTTGCCCTTAGGACCTAAGTGATTCAAAATTTCTTTGGAATGACCGCCGCCACCAAATGTCACATCCACATAGACCCCATCGGGTTTAATAGCTAAACCTTCGATAGTCTGACTTAATAAAGCTGGAACATGATAAGCAAGCTCAGTCATAGTGTCTCCTGCTAAAACTGGAGGCTGTATGATTTTATTTGTTTTCTTTTTTGACTTACTCATTATGTGTTGCTTATCGGGATTTATTCCCCTTTAGAGGTTAGGTGCTCTTTTTTCATCATTTTACTTTTTAACCGTGCAGCAAAATCAGTTTTGGCTTGCATCGACTGTTCGTAGCGTGCTTTACTCCATACCGCTATTTTATCCAATAAACCTACAAATAACATGTCATTTCCTTCAACTGCAATACTTTGCAAGTGACGTTTCGACAGTAAAATACGTCCTTGCGAGTCGATATCCAGCCATTCGGCATCCGATACAAATTGCATAAGTAGCAATTGATCTTCCGGATTCCAATCGTCGAGGTTTGATTTTAAATCCTGCACCATTTTAGTCCAAACTTCTACCGGATAAAGCACTAAATAGTCGTTTTCAGGATCTCTTCGCATCACAATGCGCTCCTTTTCGCCTTCGGCCAATTGTTTGCGATACGTCGATGGAACGAATACTCTTCCCTTTACATCGGCTTTTGCTTCATATTTACCTATAAAATTCGACATTGTTTTTGTACTTTAATATTCATCGGTAAAAGTATAAAAAGTTTTTCATATTCCCCACATTCACCCACAAAAAATTTATCAACAGCTTTTTAGCTCTATTTTCGCTGTTTTCGACAGGTTTTTCAACAAGTTATCAACACTTTTAGTTCTAATACATTTTGTTTAAATATCAGATATTAAAATAAATAGATTAATAGTGGAAAATTTTATTGAATTACAAAGTAAA
Source organism: uncultured Bacteroidales bacterium (assembly GCA_903912795.1). Taxonomy (GTDB): domain Bacteria; phylum Bacteroidota; class Bacteroidia; order Bacteroidales; family Paludibacteraceae; genus Paludibacter. The sequence continues at coordinate 16,360 of CAIWIS010000793.1, read as the reverse complement.
GTGGGGGAAAAATTCATACATATAGAGCTACATTGCTTATACTTTCTTTAAACATCGATATTTATCTCTCAAAAAAGTATAATTATTCCATTTTAATAAACATTTCACATAAATGTGATTGAAATTAGAAACATATTAACTACATTTGTCGCCCTTTATTTAAAAACAAAACGATATGCGTAAATTGTTACTTTTATTAATTCTATATCCAGTTCTAGCATTTGCTCAACCAAGTCCAACTTATTACAATAATGCAGTGGGAAAATCTGACAATTTACTTAGAACAACATTGTCATCGATAATTGGAAATCCAAACGTCACATCATACTCAGGATTATATTCTGCATATAACAAAACAGATATCAACCCATCAAATGGTAAAATTTGGGATATGTATTCAAATTGTAATTTCACGTATGGCACTGATGAAAACCATGGTACAACAGGTGCTGAATGTACAAATTACAATCGGGAACACACGACGCCTCAAAGTTGGTTCGGAGAAGCGTCTCCAATGGTGAGTGATATTTTTAATGTATATCCCACTGACACTAAAGTAAATGGCATGCGAGGAAATTATCCATATGGTGAAGTTGCATCGGCAAATTACACATCAGGTAATGGTTCAAAATTAGGAACTTCAAGTATGCCCGAATATAGCGGAACAGTATTTGAGCCTATAAATGAGTTTAAAGGTGACCTAGCCAGAACTTGTTTATATATGGCAACATGCTATGCCAGTGTTTGTCAAAATTGGGGTTCTGGAGCAAATGTTGTTTATGGGCCTAACAACGGATTGTCAACATATTCCGTAGCCCTTTTTCTAAAATGGCATAGACAAGACCCTGTCAGCAGCAAAGAAACAAATAGAAATAATGCTTCTCAGGGTGTCCAAGGAAACCGTAACCCATTTATTGACTACCCAATGCTTGCAGAGCATATTTGGGGAACCAAAAAAGGAACTCCATGGTCAATCACCTCGGGCATAAATGATTTGAAAATTGAATTTAGTGTTTCGCCTAATCCTGCATCGAAATTTCTGAATGTAAAAACCGACGAACAAAATACAACTTACCGCATAATTTCGCTCAATGGCATGTTGGTTGAGAGCAAAAAATTAAATACTTCGGGTACCATTTCTATTGAACAACTCAACGATGGTATGTATTTTATTGAACTACAAATGGGCAATCGAAAATCGATTAAAAAATTTGTGGTAAATAATTAATAATCAGCAATTAGAATAAGGAAAGAGAAATTGCAAATTGAGTTGCTTTTTCTCTTTTTTAATGCATAATAGTTTTATATGAAACGACTTTTCTTTTTTCAACTTTACATGCTGCTGGTGTTTACTGTACTGGCGCAAATCCCTACTGGATATTACGACTCTGCAATTGGTAAAAAGCAGGCTGAACTTAAAACTGCTTTGCATTTAAAAATCAAAACTGCCAATGTTCCGAGTTATGGTAGTGGCTCCGGTAGCACTTGGTCGGTATTTGCTAAATCGGATGTACGCCCCGAGGATGGCACTGTTTGGGATATGTATTCGAATAATCACGTGGCTTTTAATGGCAATTCGGCTGCAAGCGGTATGAATATTGAACATTCGTTTGCTAAAAGTTGGTGGGGCGATGGCCGTCAGGCCGCTCAGGATGTGCAGCATTTGTGCCCATCTAACACAACAGCAAACAGTGCAAAAGGGAGTTGGCCTATGGCCGTAGTTGATGGCTCTACCACATACAGTAATGGAGTTATTAAAGTTGGCAAATCGAGCAGTAGGCCAGGTGGTGTTATTGATGCGTGGGAACCAGCCGACGATTATAAAGGTGATTTTGCACGTATGTATATGTATATGGTTACTGCTTACGAAGATTATGCTACACTTTGGACAGGAAATTCGGTAAATCAACTAAATAATAATACATATCCGGTTTTTGAACAATGGACGGTAGATTTATTGCTAAAATGGAACGCTCAAGACCCATTAAGTCAAAAAGAAATTACACGTCACAACGAAGTTTATAAAGTACAAGGAAACCGCAATCCCTATATTGATTATCCAATTTTGGGCGAATATATTTGGGGGAAATTCACAAATCTACCATTTGATCCGAATGGAAATACCACTACGCCCTATCTGACAAGTCCTATTAATGCTACAACTCTTGATTTAGGAAAAATGGCATATCAACAAACTAAGAACATTGAAGTTACAATTAAAGGAGCAAACCTAACAGGAGAACTATCACTTTCAATTTCAGGAACTAACGCATCCCTTTTTAGTATTTCTAAAACTACACTTACTAAAACCGAAGCTGAAACAGGCTATGTTCTCACCCTAACTTATAACACTCAAACAATAGGAACACATACTGCGCAATTATTAATTTCGGGTGGCGGAATTAGTCCTACTACACTTAATTTAACAGCACAAACTACCGATAATTTTATGGCTTTAGCTGCTACGAATATAACTTCAAATAGCTTTACTGCCAAATGGACCAGCTCGGCAACGGCTACTGGGTATGATTTAAATGTTTACTCGCTGAAAAGCTCCGGTTCAACTCAGACCAAAACCCTACTCGAAGAAGAGTTTGCTTCTGGATTACCAACTAGCTGGCTGAGCGAAGGCTATACCGATAATCAGACAACAGGTTTTATGCGTATTGCCTCGTCGAGTTCAAATGGAAAATTAACTACACCTGCACTTAATTTGGCTACGGATGGAAATTTACTCACCGTACGTGCAAAACAATACAATACGGATACAGGTGCTCCACTCACAGTAACTTTAGATGGAAATCCGTTAGCTTTATGGAATACTAGCAGCACCGCCCAAACCTATACAGTAAATATACCAAAGGCAACAGCCAATTCCAAAATCGCATTTGCCGCCAATGCAAGCAGTAGAGTTTATTTGGACAATGTAAAAGTGGAAACAGTTGGAGCCGTTCAAACTGAAATATCTGTAAGTGGCTACCCCAAAAATGTAGGTAATATTTTGCAATACGATGTTTTAGGTTTGCTACCCGACTCAAGTTATTATTATACTGTAAGTCCGCAAAATAATTCAAGTATTAAAACCGATCCGGTTCTGGTTAAAACATTGCTCGCTAACGCATTACCTAATTTGAATGGCAATACAATAAGCTGGAGTAAATCGTCCAATGGAGTGTTTTTAACAGGGCTTCCGCACAGTTGCAAAATTTTAGTTTCGGATATTTCCGGAAAACGAATTAATACAATTATATGTAACAATGAAAATACAATTCTAAGTCTTACAACAAAAGGAGTTTATTTTATTCAAATTATGACAAGTAGTTATACGGTCAGTCTAAAAGTAGTTTACTAAAACTTTCTGCATATGGATTTGTTATTTGTAATAACAAAAAAGGTTTCGAGTACTTGTTTTTTGTCTTTTGTCTTTGCTCTTTTTATCTTGAAAATACATACACCACTATATCTTGCTTGATTTTTTATTTGTTTCAGAATAATAAAAAGAATGGCAGTGTGAAAAGCTGTAATAACTGAAACAAAATGTTTAAATTTAAGAATCTTGTATTCTTACTTGTAATTTCGATTACAAGCTATTCTCAAATCCCATTAGGCTATTACAGCACTGCAGTGGGACTTAAAAAGTCATCTCTAAAAACGGCATTACACCAAAAAATTAAAACAGCCACAGTGCTCAGTTACGGTGGTGGCGATGGGAAAACATGGTCGGGTTTTGTGCAAACAGATGTACGTCCTACCGATGGCTCAATTTGGGATATGTATTCGGATGTGGTTCGTGTTTTCAATGGCAATTTGGCTGTTACAGGTATGAACATCGAACATTCGTTTGCCAAAAGTTGGTGGGGCGGCACCGAAACACAAGCCTATAAAGACTTACACCATCTCAACCCGTCCGACGCTACTGCTAACCAGCGCAAAAGTGCTTTTGTTATGTCGGTTATTGACTCAACCCTTACCTATACCAATGGCGTGATAAAAGTGGGCAAAACCAAACAAAAAGCAGGCTATTTACTATCGGCATGGGAGCCGACCGATGAATACAAAGGCGATTTTGCACGTGTTTATATGTATATGGTAACGGCTTACGAAGATTACGCCCCACTTTGGACAGCAGATTCGGAACATCAATTGGACAATAACACCTACCCTGTTTTTGAAAAATGGGCTATGGATTTATTGTTGCAATGGAGTAGACAAGATCCTGTGAGCACAAAAGAAACTAATCGAAACAACATAATCTACAGTATTCAAGGTAATCGAAATCCATACATCGATTTTCCGCTTATGGCCGAATATGTTTGGGGAAACCGCATAACGATGCCCTTTACCGAGAACGGATCAGTCAGTTTCCCTTATCTCAATTATCCCGATAACAACGATAGTGTAACTACACCTTTAGTTTACGTTCAAAAGCCAATTACATTTAATATCCCAATTAAAGCCAATAACCTGACTGGACAATTAAATTTTTCGTTGAGTGGCACAAATGCAGCAAATTATACTTTGTCGCGCAATAGTATTCCGAAAGCGGAGGCTGAAGCGGGTACCGAACTTATAATAACTGTAAGCGGACAGCAAGCTGGAATGAAATCTGCATTTCTAAATGTGTCCGGAGGCGGTATAAATGCACTTTCGGTAAAACTGAAAACAGAAATATCAGATGCCTTTGTTGCATTACCAGCAACCAACATACGTTCTACAGGTTTTGATGCCAATTGGACTATTGCTAATGGCGCTACAAGCTATGAACTGAATGTGTTTTCACTTCGACCCACGGGTACATTTAATGCGGTAACCAAAGTGGACGAGGAATTTATATTCACCATTTCGAACACTTGGTCGCGCGAAGGTTATACCGACCAAGCCACAGCAAGCAATTTTAAGTTAGGGTCAACAAGCACCTACGGCAAATTGAGTATAGAACCTATGAATCTGAGCGAAAATGGAGCGCGCATTACTGTAAAAGCACGTCAGTATTCATCTGACACTGGAGCAAAACTTACTTTTACTGCTAATAATATTGAACAAACCGTATGGACAACAGCTGTTGCTAACCAAACATTTACAATTGATATATCTCCCAAAACCGCCAACACTGTGCTAGCATTTTCGGCCATAGCTGGCAAAAGGGTATATATTGACTACCTAAAAGTGGAAGAGCTTATCCCCATTATGTATCGTGTTGTTGAAAACACCTTTCCTAAACCAGTTGGAAATACCACAACCTATACAATAACAGGACTAAACACTGACTCAACCTATTATTTCACCGTTAAACCACAAGGAATTACTAATCCAACTGAGTCGAATCAGATTAAAGCACATACCGATATCACTACAAATACGGCTCGAAATGTGAAACGAAAAGTTGCATGGAATGTACAATTTAGCACGCTGAATGTTCAAAATATACCAAAAAATGCATATTTGACTTTATTCAATGCCAGTGGTCAAGTAATTCAGGCTGGCCAACACAACTCACCTGTAGCTTCAATTCATCTCACAAAACCAGGATTTTACTTTTTAAAAGTAGCAGACAACAATAGTAGCGAAATTATTAAGATTTTCAGATAAAATCAAGTACAGCTATACTTAAAGAAACATCCGTTGTATTTTCACGAAAAAAGCTTAACTTTGTACTTCTTTGTAAAATGGAGTATTTGCGAAATATATGTACTGTTGGTATAATATATTACAATATAACTCCATGCAGTTTTATAGTGTAAAAAACAACAGTAAATGAAAAAAATTGAAAGTGCATCGTTGATTGATTTAAATACTTTTGGAATTGAAGCAAAAGCAAAATTGCTGATACATTATAAAACTGAAGAAGAATTAATGCAGTTAATTGAATCGGATATAATGGTCAACAATAAAGTATTGCATATTGGTGGCGGTAGTAATTTGCTCTTTTTGAATGATTATGACGGAACAATTCTACACTCTGAAATTAAATTTATTAACATTGTTAGCGAAAACGATTCAACTGTAGCTGTTCAAGTAGGAGCAGGTGTAGTTTGGGACGATTTTGTGGCTTATGCTGTGGAAAATGGCTGGGGAGGAATTGAAAACTTATCGCTTATTCCAGGTGAAGTGGGTGCATCGGCCATTCAGAATATTGGTGCTTATGGAGTAGAAGTGTGCGATGTGATTAAAGAGGTACATGCCATAAACTTAAAAACGAGAGTTAAAGAAATTTTCAATATTCACGATTGTAAGTATGCATACCGCGAAAGTGTTTTTAAGCTAGAGCTGAATGGTCAATTTGCTATAACGTCGGTGATTTTTGAACTACAGAAAAATCCTGCTTTCAAACTCAATTACCAACACCTTGAGTCGCAAGTATTACAAAATGGTGCGCTAACTTTAAGCAATATTCGCAACACCATAATAGCAATACGCGAAAGCAAATTACCTGATCCTAAACTGGTTGGAAACGCAGGAAGTTTTTTTATGAATCCTGTTGTTAGCCGTATACAATTCGAAAACATACAATCTAACTACCCCGAAATACCGCATTATTATGTTTCAACCGAATTGGAAAAAATTCCGGCGGCATGGCTTATCGACCAATGTGGATGGAAAGGAAAAACGGTTGGCAATGCGGGTGTTCATCACAATCAGGCTCTTGTATTGGTAAACAAAGGAGGTGCTACAGGTGCCGAAATTGCCCATTTAGCCACATTAATTCAGAAATCTGTATTCGAAAAATTTGGAATACAACTTACACCCGAAGTCAATTTTATTTAAACCTTATAATTTAAAAGCTTCAAGTCCAATAAGTTTTTTATTATCGTTTTTTTTCCAATACCATTGGTTTATTTTGTAGGTTAGGTAGGCACTTCCAGCTCCTAAAATAGCTCCAGCCATTACGTCCGACGGATAATGCACACCCAAATTCATGCGCGAATAGCCCACATAGCCAGCCCATGCAAACGAAGGTGCTATTACATACCATTTTGGAAATTTCAGACTCAATGCTGTTGCCGTAGTAAATGCAAGTGAGGTATGTCCGGATGGAAACGATGGCGAGCCACCTGAGTATTCATCCAGGCGTACAAAATCGGTTGGATATGCAATGTAAGGACGTTTTCGGTCAATGCTGTGTTTTAAGGAGTAGGTAAGTACCGAATTAACTCCCAAAGCTGCTGTGGTATAAATGGCGCTTTTAAATAAATCATCATCTTTACTTATCAATGCAATTGTAGCCATAGTAGCTGGTACACCAAAGGCTGTAATGGTGGTAGTATAGGATATTGCGCGTGATAAACCAACTGTTTCTTTTACGCTATAAACTTTATGTAAAAGTTCCAAATCTACATTTTGAGCCTTAATTTCAAAAGTAGACACCAAAAATAGGTTGAAAAGCAGAATAATTGTCGTAAATTTGCACATAATTTTATTTTAAAAATCCAAAGGTACGGAAAATTGTGAAAATGCCGTAATTTATAGCTGACAATATGTTGAAAATTGCCCTTGTTGGTCCGGAATCAACCGGAAAATCGGAATTGTCGGTTGCACTTGCAGATTTTTTTAAAGGTGAGTTTGTGCCTGAATTTGCCCGTACATATATTGAACAACTCAACCGTGATTACACTATGGACGATGTTTGCAACATTGCCCGTAAACAAATTGAAGAGCAAGATGTTTGTACTCAAAGCGATAGTTTAAAACCCGTTTTTTTCGATACAGATCTGATAATTACCAAAGTATGGTTTGAGTATTGTTATCAGCAAGTGCCCGGTTTTGTTCAGAAGCGTATGAGCAATAACTTTTTTGATTTTTACTTGCTTTGTTACCCCGATTTGCCATGGGTGCCCGATAATGTACGTGAACATGGAGGCGGCGAACGCATGTTTTTTTTCGAATGGTACAAACGTGAAATTGAAAAAACAGGAATACCTTATGCTATAATTCAGGGAGTTGGCAATGTGCGAACTGAAAATGCAATTAAAGCAATCATGCATTTTAATTCATAACTCGAAACTCATAACTCATAACTCGTTATTAATGAATAAGAAACTTTTAGACATAGTAAAAACTTTATCCGACATTAACGGATTCAAAGATGTTTGTCATCAGCATAATGAGCTTACACCAATGCCATCGGTTGATGTACTCAACGAAATTGTAAAACTCATTCGTTCAATACTGTTTCCGGGATATTTTGGAAATGCTGCCGTTAATTCCAAAACCATGTTGTATCACATTGGTGTTAATGTTGATAGGTTACAGTTTTTACTAACTTCGCAAATCAAAGCTGGTTTATCGTTCGACAAAGGAGCCGACGAGCAGCCTTGTCCCGAAATTGAACGTCAATCCAAAGAAAAAGCCATCGAATTTATTTCGCAATTACCAATTATTCGTGAGAAATTACATACTGATGTTATTGCCGCATTTAATGGCGATCCCGCAGCCAAAAGTTTTGGTGAAGTAATTTTTTGCTATCCTGGTTTACGCGCAATAAGTAGCTATCGTATTGCTAATGAGCTTTTGAAACTCAACGTACCACTTATCCCACGCATTATTACCGAAATTGCACATTCCGAAACGGGCATAGATATACATCCCGGAGCAACCATTGGTAATTATTTTACTATTGACCATGGTACAGGTGTAGTTATAGGCGAAACAGCTATTATTGGTGAAAATGTAAAAATGTATCAGGGCGTTACCTTGGGTGCTAAAAGTTTTCCGCTGGACGAAAATGGAAACCCTATAAAAGGCATTCAACGCCATCCTCGTATCAACGATAATGTAGTTATTTACTCTAATTCAACCATATTGGGTACAATTACCGTAGGCGAAGGTGCTATTATTGGAGGTAATATCTGGGTTGATACCGATGTGGCTCCCGGAGCTAAGATTGTGCAGAGGAAGTGATGAGATAATGTGATGATATGGTAATGTGATGATGAGAAGAAAACATGAAGATATTAGAAATTAAATAATGCGAAGCTATTAACGTGCGAAGCACCTAATAACGCAATGCAAATAACGCACGAAGTGCCAAATAACGCGAAGCTAATAACGGCGAAGCCTATATTAACGCACGAAGTGCCAATTAACGTGCAAAGCACTATTAACGGCGAAGCCTATATTAACGCACGAAGTGCCAAATAACGGCGAAGCCCAAATAACAAAAAAAAATAGATGGAATACGAAATGATTGCCAAAACCTTTATGGGTTTGGAAGAAGTACTGGCTACAGAGTTGGTAAAATTAGGTGCTAATAATGTAGAATTACAGCGCAGAGCTGTTAGTTTTACAGGTGATAAAGCCTTGATGTACAAAGCCAACATGCATTTGCGTACTGCATCGCGTGTGCTTAAAACCATTACTACATTTACGGCTAAAGATGCCGATGAAGTGTACGATAAGGTGAAAGACATTAATTGGCTCGACTTTATGTCGTTGAAAACAACTTTTGCTATCGAAGCCACCGTTTATTCGGAAGAGTTTAAGCATTCAAAATTTGTGTCCTATCGTGTAAAAGATGCAATTGTTGATTGGTTTCGCGATAAAACCGGCGACCGTCCTTCGGTAAAATTAGACAATCCACACCTCACCATCCACATTCACATTGCGGGTACACGTTGTACTGTATTGCTCGATAGCTCAGGCGACTCGCTTCATAAACGTGGCTATCGTATTTCGCAAAACGAAGCTCCACTCAACGAAGCTTTGGCTGCTGGTATGTTGCTCATGGCTGGATGGGATGGGAAAAGCGATTTTATTGATCCAATGTGTGGCTCTGGAACTTTGTTGATCGAAGCGGCATTAATTGCATTAAATATTCCTCCTGGCTTGTATCGGTCATCGTTTGGTTTCGAAAAATGGCTCGATTTTGATCAAGAGCTTTTCGACGAAATATATCACGACGATTCCAACGAACGTCCTTTCAATTTCAAAATATATGGTTCGGATATTTCGCAACGTGCCATCGGTATTAGCGAGCAGAATGTGAAAAGTGCTGGTTTAACCAAATACATTAGTTTGGAAGTAAAAGGCATCAAATATGTTGTAACTCCATCCGAAGGATGCTTGTTGGTTACTAACCCTCCTTATGGCGAACGTATCACTTCCGATGATATTTTAGGATTATATGCCTCAATAGGCTCTACCTTTAAACATAAATTTCAGGGTTCAAAGTGTTGGTTAATTAGCTCGCACATCGAATGTCTGGATAAAATTGGACTAAAATCATCCAGTCGTATTAATTTACTAAATGGCACTCTTGAATGTTGGTACAATTGTTATGATATTTTTGCAGGAAAACGAAACGATTTTGTAACTTTAAAGAAAAATCCTCCCCGAAATTGACAATTAAAGTCATATTTATAGCAAAATGCATGGTTAAATAGTTATTTTGTGTGTAATAGCTTTCACTATTTCGTATTTTTCAGTATTTTTGCTGCCGAAATGAAAGAAAAGACAAATGGATAATGTCTAAATTCGAGATAATGGTTTTGTTTTTGACGGCCATGGTCATTTGACCTCAGACTCTCGACTTCTGACAATTTAAAAAAAATATTATGGAAAAGATTGATCAACTAGATCGTAAAATATTACGTATTATCACTCAAAATGCACGCATGCCTTTTAAGGATGTAGCCGAAGAGTGTGGTGTTTCGCGTGCAGCTATTCATCAACGCGTTCAGCGACTTATTGATTTGGATGTTATTACAGGTTCGGGCTACAATGTTAATCCTAAAATGTTGGGCTTCCAAATGTGTGTTTATGTGGGTATTACGCTTGAGCGTGGTTCTATGTACAAGGAAGTTGTTAATCAGTTGGAACAAATCCCCGAAATTGTTGAGTCGCAATATACGTTGGGACATTACACCATTTTGGTAAAATTATATGCCAAAAACGATGAGCACCTTATGGAACTTCTCAATGGTCGTATTCAGGAAATTCCTGGTGTTGCTTCCACTGAGACACTTACCTCACTCGACCAACGTATTAAACGCACCGTACCTATTGAATAGGTGCTTCGCACTTTATTTTGCACTTCGTGCGTTAATGGGGCTTCGCCGTTATTTTGCACTTCGTGCGTTAATTGGGCTTCGCCGTTATTAGCTTCGTGTTATTAGCACTTCGTGCGTTGTTAGGTGCTTCGTACGTTATTAAATTTCTTATTTTTCTAATTTCTAATTTCCAATTTCTAACTTTTAATGGAAACAGTAGTAAGCGGCATTCGCCCAACCGGGAATTTACATCTCGGAAATTATTTTGGCGCGTTGCGCAATTTCTTAACCATGCAAAACGAGCATAATTGCTATTTTTTTATAGCCGATTATCATTCGCTTACCACACATCCTACACCCCAAGATTTGCATGGAAATGTAAAACAGATTTTGGTTGAATACCTTGCTGCTGGTCTTGACCCCGAAAAAGCGACACTTTATATACAAAGTGATGTGCCCGAAGTGGCTGAATTATATTTGTTTCTCAATATGAATGCTTATATTGGTGAGTTGGAGCGTTGCACCTCGTTTAAAGATAAAATTCGCCAGCAACCACAAAATGTAAATGCAGGCTTGTTGACTTATCCTACGCTTATGGCTGCCGATATTTTGATACACAAAGCATCAAAAGTACCTGTAGGCAAGGATCAGGAACAACATTTGGAAATGACACGCACATTTGGAAATCGATTTAACCGAATGTTTAATGTAGATTATTTTCCAGAACCCCAAGCATTTAATTTCGGAAACGAATTGGTAAAAATACCTGGATTAAATGGTAGTGGCAAAATGGGAAAATCCGAAGGCGAAGGCAATGCAATTTATTTTGCCGACGAGCCTGAAGCTATACGCAAAAAGGTTATGAAAGCTGTCACCGATAGCGGACCAACAGAACCTAATCAGCCAAAACCCGATGCCATCCAGAATATATTTCAGCTTATGAAAGTGGTATCGGCAACAGATACACTGTCGTTTTTTGAGGAGCAATACAACACTTGCCAAATTCGCTATGGCGACATGAAAAAACAATTGGCTCTAGATATGATAGCATTCACGGAGCCAATGCGCGAGCGGATTAAAGCCATTTCGTCCGACCAAGCGTATGTATCGCGCGTAGCACAATTAGGCAAGGAAAAAGCACAAGAAAGCGCTGCCAAAACCATTCGCGAAGTGCGTGAAATAATTGGTTTTAAACGGTTTTAGCCTGTTCTTGTTGTATACGTATGGTAGCAAAAAGAATGGAAACTAACTGATCAATTGTTTTTTCAAGCCTATCGCGACCCGATTTTGTTGAGAAATCCACATTGCAGAAAGTGGACATATTGCGGTGCAGAATAAGATAATAGATGCCTGAAATAATCAAAGCTGCTAACACGCTCATATCTACTCCCGTATCTTTGAACTTAAGTTCCAAAGCTCTAATTAACTCCTCGTTAATTTTTTCGCGTAAATAGGATGTGCGGCGTGTTACAGGATTATCGTCCGATAATTCCCAAATGAGCATTTGCTGCATGCCCCGGTTTTTGTGAAGTGCACGTGTCAAATTTAGCAGAATCCACTTCATGCTTTCTTCGTCGCTCAAATCTTCGGGCATAAGTGCCGTAACACCTGCTAGCCAATAATCGTACTTGTGGGTATATACTTCAAATAATTCATCGAGGTTAGAATAACGACGATAAAAAACAGTTGGTTCAATTTTTGCGCGGGCAGCTATGCCGGTAAGTGTAACTTTTGTAAATCCAACTTCTTCGATTAATGCATTAACAGCATCCATTACAGCTACTTCAATTGCTGCCTTGGTTCTACGAGGCTTACGAGGGGTTTTTGCGGGTACCGACATATTTATACAATGATTAAAACAGAACTCGAATTGATTGCCGCAAAGTTATAATTTTTTTATTATAAAACAAGCATATTACTTAAAATTATATTTTTACGCTTAACAATAACCTAAGAACAAGTCACATATAGGTATTATTACCAACAATACAAATAAAACCAGAATACAACTATGTCGTATCCCCCGCTCCCCGTACCTAAAACAGACGCTGAACGTTCCAGCCTACGCTCGGTTAAAATAAAAGCTCACCGCAGAGCGGCGTGTACCACCCGCTTTTAATATTATATTGCATTCAAATATGCAAGTCAGGAGACTTGCTTCCCACCGGACGAAGTCAATTGGAAATCAGCGTAGCTAAAGAGACTTCGACCAGCGATAGCGTATTTTACAAACTACGACCAGCAGAGGGAAAAATGGTGAGCATATACCCACCATTTATTAGTTATATTAAAATTGTCTGCATTGATTTTCAATAGATTATTCATTTATCGTCAAATCTGATACATTACCGCGAGCTGAGATATTATTCAACTTCAGATAATCTTTTTATCATTTCGTTCTGAATAGTATTTAAATTATTTATTCGGCTTATTAATTGGATAGAAAACATAATTAACATAAATAGGAAGAACCAAGTAGTAACAATACTCATTATTACGCAGAAAGCAATTGCAAAAATATCGAAATTTATAGAATTGTAACCTTTATATTTAATAACAAGTTTATTTAAGTCTTCATTAATTTCAAAATAACCATGATTAATTTTTCTATATATAGTTGTTGTTGAACCGAACTTTAAAGTATTAAAAGAGAATTCAATTAGATTATTCCTATAAACTACGTTATCAACCTGCCACCTAGTAAGTTCTTTTTCAATTTCTTTAATTAAGAATTCTCTACTATTGATAGAATAAAATGTTTTTTTAAAAATATGATTCATAATAAAACTATTTAATTATTTTAATACCCATGAGTTATTTCATAACTTCTTGTTCCAAAACCTTTAGAGTTCATATTTAATGGTTTTCCAATTAAATAAGTTGTACCACCAAATGCACCACCTGTTCCAGATGCAGGATGAGTTGCCCCAATACCTAAACCTCCAGTATATGTAATATATTTATTTGTTAAATCACCACCTATTTGAAAATTTACAGGGCCGTAATTCCCACCACCCTCAGCGCATTTTCCTTCCCAATTAGAGAAAGTCGGTTGATAACCTTTAAGTCCTTTAATTACAGTGAAATTACCACTTACTCCTGCTGCAATTGTAGCCGCTGTATATAATGTGAAATAATACTGAGCATATCCTTTGCTTGAAACAACATATCCAAATTCAATTGCGCCACCGCCACCAAGTGATAATGTTCCAGATAGGTTGACATTACTTTGAATCACACCATATTTCTCTAGTTCAATTTGATGCTTTGTTTTTGAGTTTGTTTTAATTCCACCAGAGCCACCACCAGACTCTTTCATATTCTTTTTTTTACTAATATCACCAGATATTACCCCAAACCAACTTTCTTTCAGATTTTTTGAATAGTCGGGTGTATTATTATAATCAACATTATGTGTTGAATTGTCAAAGTTTTCAAGATTATCTAATCTAGTATATCCAGATGCTCCCAACCATTGTATTTCTTTAGGGTCTTCAACTGCCATACCACTTGGATCCACCATTCTCACCGGATTATTCCCACACCACGCATACGGGCTAATGCTATAATACTTCTCTGCCAGTGGGTCAATGGTAGTTGTACGCATAATAGCAGGATACATCCATCTTGCCTCACTATCGTACTCATCCAACCCATGCATTTCCACAAACTCCTTACCATTATACTTCTTATTCTGCGTCCACGGATCATCGCCACTATTACTTTCCCATGGTAAACCACTTGGGTAATATTGGGTGTGTTGAATAGTTGTGGCAGCTACAGTTGAGCCTCTCGGGCTCGTGTAAGGTGCTCTCCAAACTTCGCGATAATTGCCTAAATGGTCACGGCGGAAGTAATTCAAGATTACAGGATTCAACGACTGGCAATAGCCTTCAGGGTTGTGTAGTTTGTCGAACGAATATGTATCCATTATAACACCTTCTGCAATGTCCCAAAATCTATAATATAAGTATTCTAAATTGCCAATGTAATCAACTCCGCTTATTTCTACTACATATTCTAAATCATCATAAGTGTTCCCAATTTCTTCATCAAGTATTTCACCTACGTTCAAAGGTTGTAGCAATTCATTCCGCATTGTTTTATAATGCATTGACAATTTCTGCCCGCTGGCATCGTACAGGTTTCGGATTTGATTACCATTTTTAAACTGAATAATCTCCGGCAAATTTAGTAAATTATATTTAATAGTTACAATATCGCGGTCTAAATCTTTTGTTAAGTTACCGTTGGCATCGTAGGACATTTCATCGAAAACTCCTTAAATATGTTTTTTTAGTAACTATAGAAAATGACAGGCATACACCCATCATTTTCTATCTATTGATTGTAAATATAGTTTGATTCACAAATGGTTACTTTGGTAACGCCAAATCTGATTCATTATCTACATTATCCATTACCGGGCAGGGGGAAAAGCGATATGCTGTTAAAATTATTCCTTGACCAGTATTTAAGGTATAAAGCCATTCAATTTTCTCTAAGACATCTTTCAAATACCAATAATCTTGTTCAACGAAAGGTTTTGAGTGCAACTTAAAAGTCCAACATTTGCCCAAATCAGCTTTGTTTAATTTAATATTATTGTAACATAAAACAATATTGTTATATTTAAATACTACAGAACTAAAATTGGATACATTGAACTTTTCGACATAGAATGTATCTTTAGATATTCTTGTGGCTATTGTGTCATTATTTGTAAGGAAATTAATAGAGAAATTGTCATTAAGCAGAACTAAACTATCCTTATAATAAAATTTAACTTTAACCGTAAAAGATTTGGAATAGGTGCTTTGATTTTGTCCAAATAAAAATAATCCTAAAATAAATAATCTAATAAAATTACGCATATTATTTTGCTTTATATGTAACAAATTTTGGAAGGTTTTTAATCAAAGCAATATCTTTAGAACCATTGAATATTGATACTGTATTATTTCCAGCTCCTAAAACATAAGAGTTTCCTAAATAATTTCCAGCTACAGCATAATCGAATTCAGGTGTTGGATATTGGTTAAATGACGCACTCATTCCACCTATTGTATTTGCTTCAGGTCTTATAGAACCACTTGGATGTACATGATATGTACCTTTAGTTATTATCATCGGAGAATTTGGATTTGCTTTATTTCCAACATCAACAGTGGCATAAACTCCTGTCCCGAGTTCAGTTTTAGCTCCTGGTTTGGCAGGAACAGCCTGTTCTAATCCCGTCTCACCGGATATAGGAATTTGCGCACCGTCGTTGGGATTTTCAATCCCAACATGCTGTATTATAAGGATTTTCAATCCGACAAACTTGCAATCTTATATCCGATGCAAAGATAAATATTTATTTTTGAATTTATAGC
>CAIWIS010000792.1 GCA_903912795.1 uncultured Bacteroidales bacterium | reverse complement strand
ACAACCACGGCACGTGCCGAGTCGCTACCATAATCTAATCCTATAACGTATTTCATTTTTTATAGCTTGTAAGCAGTAAGCGGCAAGCGGCAAGCACTTACTGCTTACTGCTTACCGCTTGCGGCTGGTTATTATCTAAGTGCTTTATTCAACATATAATACACCTCATTATTGCGAATATCTTGTTTGAATTGACGGATATTTGTATTTTCGTCAATAATCAACATTTCGATGTCAGCAATTTCGGCATAATCTTCCATCATTTCGGTTGTAATGGAGAATGAGAAACTAGAGTGGTGAGTTCCTCCAGCTGTAATCCATGCTCCTGCACCCACTTCGAGGTTTGGTTGTGGAATCCACAAGGCACAAGCCACCGGAAGTTTTGGTAATTTTTTTGGTTCAATTACTTTCACTTCGTTTACTATCATGCGGAAACGGTTGCCCATGTCCACAATAGTTGCTGCAATACCTTCGCCTTTGTGTGCTTGAAAAATAAGACGAGCACAAACACCTGCATCGCCAATTCCTAAGAAATGAACTTCAATGCGTGGTTTTTCGGCAGCAATTTCAGGATTAATTTCCAACATGTGCGATTGTAGAATAGAGCTTTTTGCTCCATCAAAATTCAATACATAGTCCTCAAGAAACGAGCATCCTCCAGGTAAACCTTTTGCCATAACCCACATGGTACGAGTCAAAGCAGCGGTTTTCCAGTCGCCTTCGGCACCAAAACCATAACCTTCGGCCATCAATCGTTGCGAAGCAAAGCCCATTAACTGGCTCATGCCTTCCAACTCATTGAAGCTGGTTGTAAATGCAGTAGCATTTTTCGATTCCAGGAAGCGACGTAACCCAATTTCCTGAGCCGCAGCCTGACGAACAGAATTATGTTTTTCGGCTCCGCGTTTGCAATCGTCGGCAAAATCGTAAAGTCGTTCGTATTCAGTAATTAAGATATCAATTTCAGCTTCGGTAACTGCTTCAACAAAAGGAACCAATTTTGCAATAGGGGCATTATCCACATGATAACCCAAACGGATTTCGGCTTCTACCTTGTCACCATCGGTTACTGCCACATTGTTCATATTGTCGCCAAAACGGATAATTTGCATGTTTTGAGCATCGGCCCATCCTGCACAAACGCGCATCCACGAAGCCATTTTTTCGTGTGTCGATTTATCTTTCCAGTAACCAACTACAATTTTGCGAGGTTTGCGTAAGCGGCTAGTGATAAAACCAAATTCGCGGTCGCCATGAGCCGATTGATTTAAGTTCATGAAATTCATGTCAATTTCTGACCACGGAATTTCTTCGTTAAACTGTGTGTGGAGGTGTAACAATGGTTTTTTGTAATCCATCAAACCATGAATCCACATTTTAGCAGGCGAAAAAGTGTGCATCCAGGTAATCATACCCACACATTTTGTATCGCCATTAGCGGCACGCATAATTTCGGATATTTCGGCCGAAGAATTTGCCGTACCTTTATAAACTACTTTTACTGGTAAATTACCCGAGTCATTTAACCCTTTTACCATTTCATTTGAGTGTGCATCAACGCTCACTACTGCGTCACCACCATAAAGCAATTGTGCTCCTGTGATGAACCATACTTCTAAATCTTTGTATTCCATGTTGTTCACCTCCCCCCAGCCCCCTCCAAAGGAGGGGGAGATGAGGGTTTGCGAGGATTTGTTTTTTAATATCACCTCCCCCTAACCCCTCCAAAGGAAGGGGAAAGTACAAGAAATGAATTTTGTTAATAATATTGAGTTGTTTTTTTAATTAATTTTTATTTTGAAGTTTTCATCTTTTGATATTTTGCTATGATATTAGCTATAAGCTCATTCTACACGTTTCTCCCTCTCTTTTGGAGAGGGTTGGGGTGAGGTCATTGTCCGTAGTATGCTCCCGGCCCGTGCTTTCTGAAAAAGTGCTTTTTAATTAAATGCGGATTCATGGTTAAGTTTGGATTTACGCCATAAGCGATATAAGCCATTTTACCTACTTGCTCCATTACCACCGCATTGTGAACTGCATCGTGTGCATTTTTACCCCACGAAAATGGTCCATGATTTTTTACCAATACACCCGGAATATGATCGGGATTAAGTCCGTTGAAACGTTCTACTACTACGTTTCCAGTTTCCAGTTCGTAAGCACCTTCCACCTCAGCTTGCGTCATATCGCATGTACAAGGAATGCCATCGCTAAAATAATCGGAATGTGTAGTGCCAATATTCGGAATGTCGAAACCCGCTTGTGCCCAAGCCGTAGCGTATGTCGAATGCGTATGAACCACACCGCCAATATTTGGGAAAGCTTTGTAAAACACCAAATGCGTAGCCGTATCCGACGAGGGTTTGTATTTTCCTTCCACCACATTTCCGTCTAAATCCACCACAACCATGTCCTCAGCCTTCATGTCATCGTACGATACGCCCGAAGGTTTGATAACCACCAAGCCACTAGTGCGGTCGATAGCGCTCACATTTCCCCATGTGAAAATCACTAATCCGTGCTTTACTAAATCCAGATTAGCTTGAAAAACTTCTTCTTTTAATTGTTCTAACATAATATTACGAATTGTCGAATTAATACGAATTATACGAATTGCACGAATTAAATATAAATGTTTGTTTTACACTTATTATTTCAAAACAATCATTTCTATCAAACTTTTGTGTCCTTTTGTGTTCTTTGTGGTTAAAGCGAGAAATGCAGCCCCTGTTCAATTAATTGATCGTATTTTTGTTTGTTGAATTTGTAATAGAACGCTCCTTTGCGCGATGAACTTTTGTCTTTTTCGTCCAACTTTTCCAAAATATCCATGCTCATGAGTTTTTTTCGGAAATTACGTTTATCAATAGTTTCCTGATAGATAGATTCGTACAAGCTCTGTAATGTTGGCAATGTGAACAGCTCACTTAATAAATTAAAACCAATTGGTTTAATAGCTGCTCTGCGTTGCAGTTGGTTAATAGTATCGCGAACCATACGGTTGTGGTCGAATACCAATTTAGGCAAACTATTTAATTTTACCCAACGTGCATCGTATTTGGCTGCCAGACTTTTTTCGAAATTTTCGATATTCACCAGCGCATAGTAAGCAACCGAAATTACACGCTCACCCAAGTCTCTATCCACTTCGCCATAAGCTCCAACCTGTTCTAAATAAATATCATCTATGCCCGTAAAATCTCTCACCACGCGAACTGCAGCTTGTTGTACACTTTCGGAATTATCCACAAACCCTCCCATAAGCGACCATTCCCCTATCATTGGTTCAAACGGACGCTTGGCAATAAGCACATGCAATTCATTTTCCTTGAAACCAAGAATAATACTATCCACGGCTACGAGAAACTTATCTTTGTTGGTATATGGTGAACTGAACATTTCAATTTTAGTTTGTAAAGTTAGAAAGTTTATAAGGTT
>CAIWIS010000791.1 GCA_903912795.1 uncultured Bacteroidales bacterium | reverse complement strand
TGTGTAACCGTCACATTACAAGTGGCAGTTTTATTACCATCAGATGTTTTGCAGGTAATCACACAATTACCTACTTCGACGCCCGAAATTTGTCCGATTTCGTTTACAGTTGCTACAGCAGCGTTACTTGTGCTCCAGCTAACAGTTGAATTGCAGGCATTTGTTGGTAATACATAAGCTGAAATTTGTTGAGGCAAGCCGCTTTTGGTTATTGATAGTGACGTTTTGCTTAAGCTCACACTAGAAACAGCCCCTCCTCCGGTTACAGTCACAACGCAAGTTGCTGTTTTACTACCATCTTGCGTAGTAACAGTTATTGTGGCTGTTCCACATTTTTGGGCAGTGATTACACCATACGCATCTACACTTGCCACTGATGCATCGCTGGAACTCCAAATCAGATTTGTATTCGTAGAATTTGAAGGAATTATAGTGGCTGTCAATTGTTTCAATACACCAACACTGATAGTTGTTGTGGCAGGACTCAATGAAACAGAAGTTGGCACCACATTGCTTGAATTTCCTATATTGCTTTTCAGCGTGAAAATTGATGTTGTGGTATAATAATTAAACGTACCCAAATATCTAAAATTACCGGTTTGTTTAAAGTATTCACGATCTAATCCGGTAGCTCCAACTCCATTAAGTCCCTTTGGAAACTGAGTTGGGGTACCGCACTGACTAGTCCAGTTTATACCATCTTTTGTATAGTCGATATAACTACCATTATACCATGCGGAATAGCCATTTCCCCTTGACATAAATATATTCGTCGATCGTCCACCCGGTAATGTAATTTCTACCCAGGAAGTTCCATTCCATCTCAACGAGTGAAGGGTATTGTCACTAAACAATTTATAACTGATTATAGGATGATTGGTATCAAAGGCACCCAATTCACATTCACCTCCAATAATATCATGGTTGGCAGTGCGATCCAGGGCAATAGTTGCATTATCTACAGTCAAAGGAAGACTCGTGATTAGACTTGAATCAATTTTATGCCAGCTAGTCCCCAAATCATCAGAATATGCATACAAAATGTGTGTATTGGATTCGTAACCACCTCTCATTAAACTTGGACTGTATACATCTGTACTTGCAAAAGTCCCCAAACAAACATTGATAAGTGTACAAATAAAATGCATCCGATTATTATTATCGAAATAAACTCTGTGGCCGGGTTTTATATACCAACAATCGTTGCCACCCCATCCATTACCCCATCCCATCGTTTTGGTCGTTGCACTAGTTCCGTCCTTTTCTGTATAACTAATGCCACCCAGCATGGTGAAAGTGCTGTTTTCTGTATTGTACTTCATAAGACCTACCCGTTGGTTTCCACCGGTACCATCGTCTTTTCGATGACGAAAGCAGATATACATCTCTCGGTTTTTGTCGTAAAAGAAATTCGGATAAGTAACGCCAACCCCAGGCAAATCATAGCGTCGAGACCAGCTGCTAATATCTTCCGGTTTATTCGTTTTGAAATACTTCCAACCATCATTGTGCATATCGCCGGCAATATGAATGTATCCTTTTTTATCAACGCCAATCACCGGACAAACGTGGTATTTTTCGTCCAATCCCATTTCCAGATTAAATACAGTGTCTTTAACTACTGTATTCCCTGTTTTTTTAGCCACAACCATTTGACGTGCCGGATTGACATAAATATAATAAATTGATCCGTTGAAAGTGGTTACACTGGTGGGATTTTGGTTGGTTGAAGTGTCACTTGGCTGAGTTATATCTGTTGACCATGTAATCAGATCTGCAGCATAACCCGAATATTGGAATACAAAAAAGAGAATTAAAAAAGTAATAAATCTAACTCTATTGTTTCGATTTGCCAAGAGAAAGCAATTTTGTGCTAATTCTGTATTAATTTTCATTTATTAGTTAATTAAAGATTGAATTGTTTATTGCTTTACTTCATTTATATCATCTACTATAGACACTTTCACATTATCCAAATATACTGTACTTGCATCAGTTCCAAATAGAAAAGACAAACTAGTGGTTGGGTCATCAACACCCGATTGATATTTGTATTTATAAGTTGTTGCGGTAGTGGTCAGGTTGATTGATGTTTGGATCCACAACCAGGAATAAGGTGCTACATTCTTGGCAATTAAGACTCCGATCTTGCGCGGCACATTTGCTTTGGCAATAAATGAGATGTAATAGGTTTTGTTTTTCTGAATGGGCAATGTCTGCTTTAGCGAAAGACTTTGAACACGAGAACCTTGATTTGTAATTGAGATCTCAGCTGCATTTGAACCAGACATTCCTGAAGTGGATACTATATTAAACTCACCTTCCGAACCTCCATCTCCTTGTGAAAATTGCCAATTAGCAGTGCCATTATCAAATTCGGGATTTAAGAGCAGATTAACTCCCTTTTGCACTATTACTTTACATATAGCAGTTTTATTTTTATCGGCTGTTTTACAAACAACATTACAAGTACCCACCGATACGGGCGAAACTGTACCATTATTATCTACAGTAGCTATTGTGGGATTGGTACTTTTCCACGACACCTCCGAATTACAGGCATTAGCTGGTAAAATAGTTGCAATTAATGTTTTTGAATAGCCACCTTCTTTCATTAATAGCTCATTTTTACTAAAACTAACACTCGCAACCGGTTTACCACCTGCTACAGAAACCATACAACTCGACGATTTTCTTCCGTCCACTGTTGTCACTGTAATGGTTACATTCCCACATTTACGTGATGTAACTAATCCGTAGGCGTCAACATAAGCAATAGAAGCATCGCTCGTAGTCCAGTTCAGATTTGAATTGCTAACATTAGCAGGAAGAATCGTTGCTTTCAATTGCTTAGTAGTTCCAACGTTTACTGTTTCAGATTTTGAGCTTAAACTTACCGATGTAGGAACTATATTACCCTCATTCCCTATATTTGTATTCAACGTAAATATAGACGTTGTTGAAGCGTTATTAAAAGTACCCAGATAACGGAAATCGCCGGTTTGTTTAAAATATTCACGGTCTAACCCTGTCATGCCCACCCCATTTATTCCTTTAGGGAACTGAGGCGAACCAATTTGAGTAATCCAATTGATACCGTCATTGCTGTAATCTACATACGAGCCATTGTACCAGGCCGTATATCCATTTTCGCGCGACATAAACACATTTGAACTACGACCTCCGGGTAATTTTATCTCTACCCACGCATTTCCATCCCATCTGATGGAGTGTTTGGAACCATCACTGGTTAATTGATAACTAACAATCGGATGATTCGTATCGAAAGCTCCTAATTCACATTCGCCACCGACAATATCGTGCTTTGCTGTGCGATCGAGAGCTATAGTTGCATTATTTACATTTAAGGGCAAACTCGTTATCAAACTTCCATCAATTTTATGCCATGTCGCACCCAAATCATCGGAATAAGCATATAAAATGTGTGTGTTGGATTCATAGCCACCTTTCATTACATCGGCATTATAGGATTCGTTTTTGCCAAACATATCTAAACAAACATTCACAACAGCTGTAATAAAATGCATCCGATTATTCGCATCAAAATATACTCTGTGTCCCGGTTTTATATACCAGCATCCATTAGCCCCAAATCCATTTGCCCATCCCATAGTTTTAGTACTTGTGGCTGCTCCATCTTTTTCTGTATAGCTAACTCCTCCTAGCATAGTGAATGTGCTGTTTTCGGCATTATACTTCATAAGTCCAACGCGTTGATTTCCACCGGTACCATCATCTTTGCGATGACGGAAACAGATATACATTTCCCGATTCTTATCGTAAAAGAAATTGGGATAGGTTACACTCACTCCGGGTAAATCATACCTGCGTGTCCAACTGCTAATATCTTCGGGTTTATTGGTTCTGAAATATTTCCAACCATCGTTGTGCATATCGCCGGCTATATGTATATATCCTTTTTTATCCACTCCAATCACCGGACATATATGGTATTTTTCGTCCAATCCCATTTCCAAATCAAAAACAGTATCTTTCACAACCGTATTTCCGGTTTTTTTTGCCACAACCATTTGTCGTGCCGGATTAACGTAGATATAATAAATTGAACCATTGTAAGTGGTAATGCTCGTTGGGTTCTGATTGGTTGAAACATCCGAAGCTTGTGTTACATCGGTTGTCCATAATACACTTACAGCCAAAGTGGCTTGTATCGAAATAAAAAGAAAAATCCAGGTAAATAAATGTTTACTCATTTTGTTTCAAAAATAATTGGAGGGTATCTTTATATATAAAAATAAAGCATTGAAACAGATACTATTTTATCTGTTTAACTGAAAAGTAGAGAGTGAAAAAAGCCCCGCTAAGTCATTCTTAGCAGGGCTCTGCTAAAAAATATTACACAATTTTTAGACCTATAAAAAACAATTTTACTTACTGAATCAACACTTTGGCTTTTTGTCCGTCGACAGTTACCAGATACAATCCTTTATGAAGCAAGATCGAAGTAACAGCATCGGCACAAGTTACCGATTTCACTAATTTACCGGTAACTGCATATATATTCGCGGTTTTGCCTGTTGCATCTTTAACTATCAATTGATTGTTTAAAACGGTGATATTTGAATGTGTTGAAACAGACTCAATACCAGTTGTTGTGTCGAAAATAACAACAGAATTCGAAGTTGCATAACTAACCGACCATTGATTGGATGGCAAGGTAGCAGCAACCAAAGTCCCTGTACGG
>CAIWIS010000790.1 GCA_903912795.1 uncultured Bacteroidales bacterium | reverse complement strand
CGTGAATCAGCAACTGTATGCCAGGTATAGAGTCTGCCATATTGAGTAACATTGGTTTCATTTCCATAAACAGGCCATTGATATTTTGGATTTGTGGTATAAGTGATATCTTGATAAATGCTGGAAGTAGTTTCAATAACATCTCCATTTTTATATCTGGTAGTTTTTAGATTTTCTACCATCCAAGTTTGATTGCCAATTGTAACAGTATGATATAGATTGCCATCTACATCAATAACTGTAATAGGATCAGTTGCTAAAGTTTTTAAAGTCAATTGCTGTCCATAAGCAGTGCCAATGCTATTTGTTGCATAAGCTCTTACATAATAGGTTGTATTAATATCTAACCCTGTAATTGAAGACGAAAAAGCGCCATTTCCATTTCCGATTGACTTTTTAGAATCTGCAATAGTCGGATTTTCAGTTTTGCTCCAGCAAACTCCATATTCTGTAACTGTTTCACCGCCATTACTTGAAATATTTCCACCACAGCTTGCTGATGTGGTTAAAATTGATGTTACTGGATTAGTTGTGATTGAAGGAAGTGTATTTTTTATGCAACGAACAGAAATACCATAACTTTTATGATTTGATATAACTTGTACATCAGTGTTGGAGAGTGTTATTGCTCTGGACCAAGCATCTTGCGTATTATTTGAACTTGAACTCCAGAAAGAACAATTACTACCCAAATTGAAGAACGTACCATCCGAATATCGTCTATATCCTCCAGGTACAGCTGTGAATTTACTTTCATTTGTAGCTGTATTTGAAATCCAATTAAGATTACCAGCTTCTTTAAGTTTTGTAGTTGCGGATGTTAGACCACCAAGATAAGTTGTGAGTTCTGTCCATTCGCTATTTGAAGGAACGTGCCAACCTTGAGGACATAATTTATTCGTATTTATTGCATGCCAATTGTACAATGCACCATAAATATTTTTATTTACAATGTCATTATTGTACCAACAATAGGCTGGTGTATTCATATATCCCCAATCATAACCATAATTGATGTTAGGAATTGCATTACCGTCATTGTATTTTGTTACTTTCAAATTTTCAACCATCCATACTTGATTCCCAATTGTAACTGTTGTATACACATTCCCATCTATATCAGTAACAGTAGGTGGATCTGTTATCAAAGTTTTAAAGCTGAATTGCTGCCCATAAGATGTTCCTAAGCTATTTGTAGCATAAGCTCTTACATAATATGTTGTATTAATTTCTAAGCCTGTAATTGTTGTTGAGAATGTTCCTGTTCCACTAGATGCCGTTTTTTTGTTTTCAGTAATTGTGGGGTTTTCAGTTGTATTCCAACAAATTCCAAATTCAGTTACAGCATCACCTCCATCGCTTGTAATATTGCCACTGCAACTTGCAGTTGTAGAGAGTATTGTTATAGGTGCATTCGTTGTAATTGAAGGAGTTGTATTTTTAATGCAACGAACAGAAAAACCATAATTCTTTTTTAAATTCGAAGCTTGTAGATGAGATGTGCTATAACCTATTGCCCTGTAAATCGCATTGTCTGTAGAGTAATCTGTTGATGTCCATAAATCACAACCATTCCCCAAAAGATAGTAATAACCATCATAGCCTCTATATCCAGATGGTGTCATTGTAAACCCTGATGTATTATTCAATGTTAAATCACAACCTGTAGCTCCATTATTCAAACTGCTATTCCAAAGTGTTGTTGAACATAATGATTTGGCTGTTTTATTATCAATAGTTGTTTTGTCATAATTATAGCCATTTGCTATTAGGTAGTTTTGCAAAGTGGTCCATTCAGCGTCGGAAGCAACGTGCCAACCTTCTGGTGCAATGTTACGAGTATCTGCAACAACATGCCAAGTATAAAGTCTGCCATAGTTTGCTACATTGCTTTCTAGTCCATTATAAGCCCACTGATATTTTGGATTTGTAGCGTAGGTCAAATCCAAGTTTATTGAACTTGTAGTGCCAATAACATCGCCATTTCTGTACTTTGTCGTTTTCAGGTTTTCAACCATCCATATTTGATTTCCAATAGTAATAGAATGATATAAATTTCCATCGGCATCAATTGCCGTAAGATTGTCATAAGGTTTTGAGTTGAAAACTACTTGTTCTCCATAAGCAGTGCCTGAACTATTTGTTGCATAGGCTCTTACATAGTAGGTTGTGTTGATGTTTAATCCGGTAATTGAACTTGTGAAAGTTCCATTACCGTTACCCGATGTAGATTTATTGTTTAAAATAGTTGGGTTTGATGTTAAACTCCAACATACTCCACGAGCTGTAATTGGAGCGCCTCCATCAAATGTGATATCGCCACCTCCAAGGGCAGTAGTGTATGTAATTGAAGTTGGAATAGTTGTGGTAAGTGTTGGTAATTCTGCATCTTTTACACAGCGAACCGAAAATCCTACGTTTTTATTGTAATAATCTCTAACAACGGCGCTTGAACTGTTTTGCATGTGTCTATACCATGCATAACTTGTACCATTTTCAGTTAAACTCCACCAATAACCATTTAATCCGATATTACTAAACTGGCCACTAGTTAAACGGCGACCAGCAGGAAGAGCTGTAAATCCAGTTTGGTTTGTTGCTAATGTGTTTGGTGAGCTCCACATTACGATATCAGTTTGCTTTAATTTACCTCCAGATGAACTCTCGCCACCTAAAAATGTAGTAAGTAGAGACCATTCAGTATCTGTTGCCATATGCCATCCAACAGGGGCAATATTCCGGCTGTCAGATACAGCGAACCAATTATAAAGTTTGCCATAATTAGATCCAGTTGTTGCATCGTGGTTATAATTACACCACGAACTAATTGTATAAGTGCCCCAGTCAGTGTTATTTGTAATGTTCATAATGTCGTCACCATTACGAAACTTGCTAGTTTTAATATTTTCAGCCATCCATGTCTGACTTCCAATTTTCACTACTGAATAATAATTTCCACTTGCATCTTTACATTCTACAAAATCAAAATTCTGTGTCTTGCTAGTAGTTGGTATGTCGGTTACCAAAGTAGAATTATTTCCTGAAAAACCTTTATATAATAATAAATCACCATCTGAATAGGAAAGTTTGGTTACTTCGGTTTTTTTTATTTTTTGGATTGCTGAAAGCGTTTTCGTTTGTGAACCTATGTAAGTAATACCTGTATTAACAAAAACGCTGCTTTGAGTAATGATTTTTTCAGAATATGTATACCCATTTCCTGTTATTTGAATAGCAAATAGACCTCTAGGTAATT
>CAIWIS010000789.1 GCA_903912795.1 uncultured Bacteroidales bacterium | reverse complement strand
TGGGTCAAACGGAAATAACTATACACAAGGTTTTGTGTTAAATCCAAATGTATCGCTTACAATAAGTGGAAATGGGTCTTGTACGTTCAATTCAACAACAAATTGTCAGGGAATAGACGCGAGTGCATCAGGTAGCAAAGTGATAATCACTTCTCAAAATGCCTCAATTCTCACAACAACTTCCGGAAATAAAATATTTAAACCAGCTACTACAATAAACTATCTGGAATTCAATAAAAGTGGATCAACTTTTACATTACCACAAGCAATAATAGCAACTAATTTGGTCCTTACAAATGGTACTATAAGTAATACAACTAATAATATTACGTTAAGTAATGGTGGTACAGTTACACGTGTTGCAGGAACTTTATCCTCTACATTAACGTCTTATGGCACAACACCTAATGTAGTTTATTCAAACACAACAGCAACTATTACAGGTAATGAACTTCCTTCATCGGTGGCAAGTATAACCATTGCTGGTTCAAACACTGTTACATTAAATGCGCCTTTGACAATTACAGGTACATTAAATCTTACTTCAAACACATTGACTAACTCTGCAACAAACAATATTACTTTTGATGGTGGTTTAAATCCCGTTGAAATATTTCGAACAGCAGGCCAAATTGGTGGCGCAAGTTCAACTTATCCTATTTTCACAACAAATGTGAATGTTACATATAATGGTTCTTCAGCTATTAATACAGGATATGAATGGCCATTAACAGCATCAAAACTAACAAATCTGACTGTTAATAACAGTGCAGGAGTAACTATGGCTGCATCGAGAACAGTAAATGGTATTTTACAATTAACTTCTGGCACTTTAACCACCGGAGCAAACACATTAACATTAAAAGGAACAACTGCAGGAAGTGGAACAATAGAGACTTCAACTACAGGTACACTTGTTTATGGTGGTTCGAATGCACAAACAATTTCGAATTTGACAAGTAGTGCTGTAAATAGCTTAACCATCGACAATGCTGCTGGTGTGGCAGTTGATGGAAATATTACGGCTGGAACACTTACCCTAAATGGAAGTAAAGTTTTAAACGTCGCTGCTGGCAAACAACTTACCGTTAGCACAACAATGACCAATAACGGCACTTTAAACCTGCTCGCCACAAGTGATAATCGCATAGCTGCTACAATCATAACACCTGCTACCATTAGCGGGACAGGCACTACCAATGTAAACCAATACCTTGGTACTACCCGCAACTGGTATGTTTCGTCGCCGATAACGGGTGCAGTTGCGCCTTCGGGATTTAGTTATTATCAGCGCGATGTGACAGGTGCAAGCTGGTTATCGCAGCCTTTTGTGGCGGGAAATACATTTCAAAAAGGAAAAGGTTATATCGCACTGCCCGGTACTGCAGGAGCAACGCTTACTTTCACAGGAAGTGGGCTTAATCATCTGAATACCGGAGACGTTGATGTAAATCTTTCAGCTGCGGGCTTTAATCTTATTGGTAATCCGTATCCTTCGCACCTGACATGGACACCGGCTTTTGTCGACGATTTCACCAATGCTGCTAAAATAGATCCTACTATTTGGATTCGTACCAATGCAGGGTCGGTAAATAGTGGAGGTGATGCCGATTGGTCGTTCTTAACGTTCAACGGTCATTCAGGCGAAGCTGTTCCGTTGACTTCTATTATTACCGGTGGTGTAATTCCACCTATGCAGGCATTCTGGGTAAAATCATTGATTACAGGCACATTAACTCTGGACAACAAATTAACCCGTTCGCATCAAGCCTCTAATGCTTTGAAAGCTCCTGCGGTTAAAAATACCGATCGTAAACGCTTACGTTTGCAAGTTACTTCCGGCACTGCTATCGACGAAACCTTGCTTTATTTCGATGCCAATGCACAAGATAATTTCGATAACTACGACTCGCAGAAAATGTTTGTTAACAGCACTACGTTACCTGAAATTTATACAACTGCTAGTGCTGAAAAATTAGTAATCAATGGGATGAATGACGTGAAATACAATACCGAAATTCCACTTGGTTTTGTAAGCGGACAAACCAATTCATTCAGCATTAAAGCTACCGAATTGAAAAACTTCGAAGCCGGTACACGCATTATTTTGCGCGACAAAGTGGATGTGGTTGATTATGAATTGAATGGCGATAATGCCTATACATTTACTTCGGATGCTGTTAATTCTACAAGCCGTTTCAGCCTGTTGTTTAAATCGCCTTCAATACCAACCGATATTGCGGATGCTAAAAATAGTAACGCGTATGCTTTTGTCAATTCCAATAACTATATTGTAATTTCGGCGTCCGAAAAGAGCAATTATGCTATTTACAATGCTGTAGGACAGTTAATTGATAATGGGTTTATTAACTCTAAACTTCATACTCTAAACTGTAAACTAACGCAAGGTGTATATGTGGTGAATGTAAATAATCAAACAACAAAAGTAATTATCAAATAATACCATGGAAAAGAAAATATATTGCACACCTTGTATTGAAATTATTCTTCTTGACAACGAAATTTCATTGGCATTGGAATCTTCACCTCCTCCGGGACCAAGCGAAACTCACAATTTGAATCAGCAGAGTCCGTTTAAAAACGAAACAGGATTGGTTTAGGTTTAATTCTGAAATGAGCATGGGGTTAAAACCTCACGCTCGAGATATCGGTCGTCGCTACGCGACTTGTAAGAAAGGGAAAATCCCAATTCTTCAAGTCACATAGCGACGAACTATTCTATTACCATGCTCAAAT
>CAIWIS010000788.1 GCA_903912795.1 uncultured Bacteroidales bacterium | reverse complement strand
GTTGTGTTTTTTGCCATGACGTGTGGAATGGCGTATTTATATACGACTGAACCAAACGAAATTTATACATATTCAGCTCAATCGGTTCCGGTAGAGTATTTATTGGCTGATGGAACGAAGGTTACTTTAAATAAAAATAGTTCACTAACTTATAAATCGGACTTTGGGGAAGAACGACGGGATGTGAAGCTGATTGGTGAAGCTTTTTTCAACGTTGCAAAAGACAAAAGCAGACCATTTGCTGTAGAGGCGTTGGGAACAAAGACAGAAGTATTGGGAACAAGTTTTAATGTTCACGCCAATGCTGAAACGAATGAAGTTTCAACCACATTGATTGAGGGCTCGGTTAAATTTATTGCTGATAATTGTGAAATGAAACTTAAGCCTGGCGAAGAAATTGTTTATAATAGCTCTTCAAACCAATATGCATTGGCAAAAACCGATGTGCAGCTGAATACAGCATGGATATCCGGAAGGTTTAATTATTCGAATATGACATTTGCCGGTTTGGCAGAGAAATTGGAAAAAATTTATAGTATCGATATAGTGCATTATGATAACAATGTGGCAAAAAGAGTTGTCTCGGCTTCATTTCTTACTGACGAGCCAGTTGAAAATATTTTGGATGCGTTGAAAACGGAATTAAAGTATAGTTATAAAGTGGATTCAAATCAGATAATTATATCAAGTATAACCTCAAAAAATTAAGAAGTGCCTATGTAAATACTAAACAAAAATCACACTCTTACCATAAAAAAAAGGACTCGTCTATTGGGGAATAAACATGGAGTCCTTCTAAGTTAATTAATTTATATAGAGTAAATTAGCAATTTCGTGAATGGAATTGCCAGCCATTCTTATATAAAATTAAAGTGCAAAGATACAGCTATTTTTTTAAAATAAATATAAACGCATGGAAAACAAATTTCTAATACAAGTAAGAAAATTCAGATTTTACGGAATTTTGAGGTTGGCTTTTCTGGTATGTACCCTTATAGTTACACAACTATCGGTAAATGCCCAGACAACCGAATTGAAAAAGAATATTAAAATGAACAACGTAACAGTTCAAGACTTAGTGGATAAGTTGGGTACTGATTTTAAATATTCATTTTTTATTGTTGATGAATTAGTAGGAAAAACCAAAGTTACAGTTGATATTAAAAATGCAACCGTTACTCAAATACTCGATTTGGCATTTAAAGATAAAGAAATATCATATACTGTAAGCGGAAAAAGTATTACAGTGGTTGCGAAGAAAAGGCAACAGGATGTAAAGGTAATAAAAAAAAAATATACCGGAATTGTAACTGATCAAAACGAAGCCCCGATTATTGGAGCTACCATAAAGGTTGAAGGAACAAGTAACGGTACTATTTCTGATATTAATGGCAAGTTTACATTGGAAGCTCCGGTTGATGGCATTTTGCAAGTGTCGTATGTGGGTTACAATATGTCAAAAGTAAGACTAACTGCAAGTAATAATCTAAATATTAAATTAAAAGAAGATACTCAGTTGCTTGATGAAATTGTGGTTGTTGGTTATGGTGTTATTAAAAAGAGCGACTTAACTGGCTCAGTAAGTAAGTTGACAAACGAAAATTCTGAGCAAAAGGCTTATAGTTCAGTAGAACAAATGTTACAAGGAAAAACTTCGGGTGTTCAGATAACTCAAAACTCTGGAGCACTTGGTGGAGGAATGAGTTTTAATATTCGTGGATCTAACTCTATTACTGGCAGTAACCAGCCTTTGGTCGTAATTGATGGTTATCCTGTAGAGTCTGGAACTGTTTCAATTAATACCGGAGCCGATGCAACTTATTCAGGAGATGTGCCAGGTATTAATGCACTTTCATCTCTAAATCCCAATGATATAGCTTCTATAGAAATATTGAAGGATGCATCATCGACCGCCATTTATGGCTCGCGTGGAGCAAATGGTGTGGTAATGATTACAACCAAACGCGGTAAAGAAGGAAGGGATAAAGTAGAATACTCATTTAGAACAGACTTTAGTAGTATAACCAAAAAGATAGAAATGCTAAATTCGGAGGAGTATATAGCATTTTCAAACGAAGCAAATTTAACAAACAATGATGGCTCTGTTGCTTACGATTATAATAAAATTGGTGAATATATTAAGTATAACAGTAATTGGCAAGATTTAATTTTTCAGACAGGTCTATCGCAAAATCATCAACTAAATTTGAGTGGTGGTGATAAGAAATTGAAATATGCTTTAATGTTAGGGTATTTATCACAAAATGGTGTAATTAAAAGCACATCATTTGACAGAGGCTCATTTCGATTAAATTTAGATAGGGAAATCAATAATAAATTGAAATTCAGTGTAAATGTGGATGGCAGCACAAGTATGAATAAAGCTGTTAATCAATCTGCAAAATCAGGAGAGGTTGGAGCCTCGATAGTAACAGCAGTTTTAAGGGTTGCGCCGATATATGCAGCATATAATGATTTGGATGATGATATAGCACAAACTACCGGAGTAACGAACCCTCTCACACTTATAACAAATGCCGATGACAGACAGCGATTTTCGCAAATTAAAGTTTCAGCAACAGCTGATTACAAAATAACTAAAGATTTGTTTTTTAGGGCAAAATTAGGAATAAATCAAACAACCGGTTTGCGTCAATACTATATGCCAAGAGGAACTTATTTAGGAGATCTCAATAGTGGTTTTGCTTATGAAGGAAATATCCGCAATACAGATTATTTGAATGAGTACACTCTCAATTATTATAAGACTATTAAAACAAAACATAGCTTAGGAATAGTAGGAGGTTATACTTATCAAAACTGGTTGAATCGTTCGGATGGAATGATAGTAACCAATTTTCCAAATGATAATTTTTCGTATTATAGACTAAGCAGTGGCACAAAACCACTTACGCCAGTAAATTTGACTACAGAATGGGGGTTGGCATCTTTCTTAGGTAGAATTAATTATACTTACGATAAGCGTTATTTATTTACTTTGACTGCTCGTGCAGATGGAGCAACTCGTTTGGCAACGGGGCGTAAATGGGATATTTTCCCTTCTGTGGCATTGGGTTGGAATGTACATAACGAGCAGTTTATGAAAAACCAACAGGTAATAAACGAAATGAAGATTAGAGCAAGTTGGGGTATTTCAGGGAATCAATCAATAGGTGTAGGTTCAACAATTTCGAGATATGCTAATAGTACGGCAGTTATAAATAATATAGTTGGTGCAATGTATTATCCGGAGAATATGTCTAATCAAAACTTAGGCTGGGAAAATACAAGGCAAATAAACACGGGTGTTGATTTTGCATTTTTTGATAGCAGAGTTACTTTAGGAATAGATTATTACCATAAGTTGACAACGGATTTATTGATTAGGTTGCCACTTGCACCATCTACAGGATATCCAAATTACAGTACAAATTCAGGTGAAGTTGAAAATATGGGATTAGATATTGATTTAGGTTTGCATGTTCTTACGGGCAAATTAAAATGGAAAACCGGTGGTAATATTTCATTTAACCGCAATAGAATATTGAATTTCGATGGTGAAATGCAAAGTTTTATGGGCGAAGCTATCGGCGTTGTCAATATTCAGCCTCTACATATTGCCAAAGTTGGCTATCCTATTGGGTCTTTTTATGGATATAGAATTGACGGAATCTATCAAACTCAAGAAGAAATAAATGCAGGTCCTATTGATCCATTGAATCCCAGACCAGGAAGCTTTAAGTTTGTGGATTTAAGTGGTCCGGATGGTGTTGCTGATGGAAAAATCACAGATGCAGATAGAGAGATAATCGGGAATCCATATCCAGATTTCATTTTTGGCTGGAACAACGATTTCAGTTGGAAAAACTTCACTCTTAATGTATTTATTCAGGGAAGTATAGGACAGGATATAATTAATGCCAACCGATTTAACATAGATGCATTAACCCGAAACGGATCTTCGAATATGCGCAAAGAGGCTTGGGATAATCGTTGGACTGGTCCCGGAACCAGTAATACTTATCCGGCCGCAACAGCCAAGGATTTAGCTTTTGGTGGTAGATTTACAGATTTTATTGTAGAAGATGGGTCATATATTCGCCTGAAAAATGTAACGCTTTCATATAATTTTGATGTGAAAAAATTGAAATTCTTACAGAGTGTAAGCGCATTTGTTACTGGGGGGAATTTGTATACAATAACCAATTATAAAGGTTATGACCCTGAAATTAATAGTCGGGGTACAAATTCTATGACACCAGGATTGGATTTGGGTAGTATCCCACAATTCAGAACTTTATCATGTGGTTTTAGTGTTGGATTTTAAAGTAAATAATTTTTAAGAATATGAGAAAAAAAATTATATATCAATTGATATTATTGCTAATTGCAGGAATTTCAACCGTTTCTTGTTCATTGGATGAAAATCTATATGGCGTTGCTTCAACTGAAGGATTTGTAAAAACAGAGGCTGATGCCAACTTTGTTGTAGCCGGTGTATATGGAGCTAATCAATCTTTCGATTCATTTAAGTCTTCAACAGCTGGCCTGATTCTATATTCGGGAGATGATTTTGCCTATACAAGCACAATAAGTAATAATTCGCCGGGAGTTTGGATAAATCGTGCATTTACTTCAAGCGACCCTTATGTTAACAGAGCATGGACTTCGTTTTATAGTTGCATTAACAGAGCTAACTCTGCAATCTCAGCTATCGATTCGGTAGAAACCATTAAACCTGAAGTGAGAGCAAAAATTAATGGTGAAATGACATTTTTGCGAGGCTTTAGCTATTTTTATTTGGTACGTTTATTTGGTGGTGTTCCAATTCGGTTATCAGAAACAAAACCAACTGATAACTTGAAATTGCCACGTGCATCAGTTGATAGTGTGTATGCTCAGATCTTCAGAGATTTCAAAAACGCCAATAATAAATGTGTGTCATACAAACAACAGCCAGCCAGTGAGTTTGGAAGGGCTACCAAAGGAGCTGCACAAGCCATGTTGGCACAAGCTTATTTAACTTATGCTAATTATTTAGATTTGAATGGAAAATCTGCAGAAGCACAATTTAATTATCAATTAGCATCAAACTGGTGTGATAGTGTGCTGACTTCTAATCAATATGCTTTGACAAGTAATTATGCCGATTTATGGGATGTAAACAAAGAGAAAGCAGCATACAATGAAGTGATCTATGGCATACAATTTACAAGAGATGCAACAGCTTCCGCTGCAAGTTCTAAGGGTTCCGAATGGGCATATTATCAACAACCAGCCGAACGCTGGGCAGTTTCAGGAGCTAATTTACCAAGAGGAAATGGTTCTGGTACAACTAAATTACAACCATGGTTTGCTGAACAATATTTTTCAGGAGAATACACCAGCGATTATCGAGCTGAAACAACAATATTGACAGCTTGGAATGGATATACAAATTCATCGACTAATCCCTTACCAAGAACATACAACTGCTTCCCCGCTATAGCTCTAACTCCTACTGATGTTGTTAGGCAGAGTATGCCTTATTGTAATAAGTATACTGATGCTAAAGGGTTAGATTTAAGAAATCACGAAAATGATTTATTTATTATACGATACGCGGAAATTTTTCTTATAAAAGCAGAAGCTCTTAATGAACTAGGACGCACTTCTGATGCATATCCATTCTTCAATGAATTACGAAAAAGAGCAAGAAATGCAAATGGTTCAGTTAGAACTACACCGGTAGATTTGTCATCAGGGTTGGATAAGGAAAATTTCAGACTGGCTGTGTTTAACGAACGCGGATTGGAGTTGGTTGGGGAGGGTCAACGCTTTTTCGATATGGTGCGTATGCGCTACCCCAATACAAATACTACCATGATGCAGTGGCGGTTAGAAACATATTATCCAAATCTGCCTGCAACAATGAAAACACTTCCTACATGGGATACTGTTAGTAAAACATGGAAAGGTGGACGCGTTTATATGCCAAATGTAGTAAATTGGGATCAACGATTCTTGTTATATCCCATACCTACTACTGAGCTGGATGCAAATAAGAATTTTGGGAATCAAAACTCGGGTTGGTAATGTGATTGAATTTAATTAAACAATTTAGATTAGATTAAAAATGAATAGAAAAAATATATTTAAAGTAGTCATTTTGTTTGTGGTAGGTTTTCTTAGTTTTGCTTGCGACAATACAAATGAGGTTGACGAGCCTGCAAATGTTGGTTTTTTAGAGTATCAGTACGATTACAAAATAATGGTCAATAATGCAGAGGTTACCCGTCAGGGATTTCGGAGGGTTAATTTAACAGGAGCTGAATTTAGATTTCCTATTAATGATACCATTGTAGATTCTCTCAAAATGAAGGGTTTGCGTATGGTTGAAGTGCTGGTTTACGGTGGCGAATTTAAAAAAGATAGTTTATTTGGAACGCAGCCAATAGGTGTTTCGGTAGTGAAACTTACATTGGTG
>CAIWIS010000787.1 GCA_903912795.1 uncultured Bacteroidales bacterium | reverse complement strand
TATTAAAAGCGGGTGGTACATGCCGGTTTATCGGTAAGCTATTATTCTAACCAGACTTGTTCCAGCTTGTTCCGATGCATCGGAAATGTAATCGGAAACGTAGTGAAAACACTACGATTAGCGTACGGCGCGAGGGTTTAGGCTATGTGAGGAGCGGGGAAAATGATTTGTTAACTGTAAATTGGAAAATATGAAACTAAAAACATTAATAATTACAATTATTTTTGCAGTATCAATAATAATAATTGGATATTTTTTTTTCAAGAATGTAGGTTTTTGTACAAAGCCATTTAATGAAGATTATTATAAGTGGTTTCCCTATAATCCGGGAGATACAGTTGTTTTTATGTCGGACACTGTTGAAATAAAGTATGTGGTTAGCTATTATATAACTAAACATAACTATACATATTTGAAAAATGCGAAGTGTGGCTGCTGTGAAGAGGGTATAAGTATCTGTATGCTATCTAAATCAGATTCAATTGAAATAGAATTTGATAATTTCGGAAATTCAGAAAGCTGTTTTGGAGAGTTTTTGTGTATTGGCAATTTTGTTGTTCAAAGTAATGAACTTAAAATTCAGACAAAAAAAGAAAGAAATGCTTTGTTGGAATATATAAGTGTGCGAAATGATACTATCGTGTTAACTAAGAGTGTTGGGATTTCGTCTTTAATTAAAGATAATAGGATTTTCAGTTTCCGAAAAAGAATTAAATCAAATAGAGAAATAACAAAGCAATCAAATTATTGCAATTAAAGTTCCTGCTTCTTGTAGGCTGTAATCGTGTGCTGGGCTGGGCGTTGGCCTCTGCTCAGCTTCATGTGCAAGATTTCAAGCTTCGGTGAGCGGGGGCAAGTGTAGTAAATATAATTGAAGTATGTGTTGTTGCGCATATTTTCTTGTTAGCTTCAAGTGCAAAAAAAACAAACAACTAATTATCAAAATATTTAGACATAAAAAAAGAAACCATGAGAAAATTTTTATTGCTATCGATTATTGTTCTAACTTTCACACATGTTGAAAAAATTTATTCGAAAAATCCACAAATTGACACTTGTTTAGTTGGAACTTGGAGTGGTTCTGAAAAAGATGAACAATGGGAAGGTGTTCAAAAGAATTGGGTACAATATAGATACCCAAATGGTAAATTAATAACAAAATTTACAACAACACAATTTGGAATAGTAAATGTTTCTACTGAAACTGGCAAGTGGTGGACAAAAAACAGTAAATTCTATGAAAGGCGCGATGGTGCAAAAAAACCAGATGTATATACTTATGAAATTGCGGACAAGAATCATATAATTTTTAGATCAGTCAAATTGCCAAAAAAATTTAAAGATAAAAATTATCAATTTGTTGACACAAGAGTTGAAGGCGATAAAACAACGGAACTTTAAGATAAATTATTAATTAAAGTCAAATTGACTCGCTCGACGTAGTCTTTGCTTGGCGTAGCCTGAAGTCGCGCATTGGGTTGGGCGTTGGCTCCGCTCCGCTTTCCTCGACTTTTAGACTGTCTATAACGACTGAATTGGCTAATTTAAGGACTTTTGTGGGCAGACAATTTCACGCAGATAATAGAATGAAAAAACTTGACTTTAGTAGAAACTTCTTAAAGATGAAAACACAATTATTAATTATTACTATTTACATATTAGCAATATTGTTTAATTTGCTTTTTTTATGCAGTTGCGACAAAATTGATGAGACTTATGATCAATCATCAAAAAATCTAACCAATGGTAAAACAAAAGCCTTGTTTAATCCTAATGTAACGTATGGTGTAATGACAGACCAAGATGGAAACATTTATAAAACAGTAATAATAGGCAAACAAACATGGATGGCCGAGAATCTTCGTACGACAAAATATAATGATGGTACAGCCATACCAAATGTGACTGCCACAAATGAATGGACAAATTTGAACAACGGCTCTTATTGCGACTACAATAATACAAGTAGTATCGACACAATTTCCACATACGGAAGACATTATAATTGGTTTGCTGTCGAAACTGGCAAGCTTGCACCTAAAGGTTGGCATGTTCCATCAGATGAAGAATGGTCAATCTTAACCAATAATTTGGGTGGTGAAAGCATTGCAGGTGATAAACTAAAAGAAATCGGAATCATACATTGGACAGTGTTAAACAACGGAGCAACAAACGAAAGCGGATTCACAGCTCTTCCAGCTGGTTGCCGTGGTGATTTTGGTATGTTTATCAATAATGGAAATTTTGGTAGTTGGTGGTGTTCTACGAGGTATAATGCAACGAATGCTTGGAATCGTGGTATGTCTTATTATAATTGCGATGTAGGCAGATATAATACAAATAAGAATATAGGTTATTCTGTCCGTTGTATAAAGGATTAATCTATTAAAGATATTTTCAAAAAAGTTACAATATTTAATTTATTAAGAAGACTTGACAAAGGCGAACAGATGCATTAAAGTGAGAAAATCTCAGCTCGGCGTAGCCTGAAATCGCGCGTTGGGCTTTCTACAAATATTACGCTACTCTGTAGCTTTGGATGATCAAATCGTATTTTGTTTCTACAAATATAACGCTACTCCGTAGCTACAAATATA
>CAIWIS010000786.1 GCA_903912795.1 uncultured Bacteroidales bacterium | reverse complement strand
TTTACACATTCCATTGATAGACTTCGATTTTTCACGAGTAAAGTAAAAAAAGGAGAACCCATTGAAACAAACATTTCGTTTCCGAAAGATGAATTAGGCGATTTGAGTCAAAATATTGTAATGCTCTACCAGCAAATGGAAAATGCAAAGAATGCGGTTAATCACGAAAGAGAAAAACTAAGTAAACACATTTTAATTTCGCAGGAAGGATTAGGATTTTTTACAGCCGAAAAGAAAGAAATTTTATCGAACAGGTATTTTGTTCAATATGCTAGCTTAATAGCCGATTCTCAGTTCGACAGTTCAGAAAAGATTTTCAATGTGGCCGAATTTAAAGAGATAAATGAATTTATTGCCGAAAATATTAAAAATGAATACCTGACACGCAAACGTATTAAAGTTGAAAAAAATGGCAAAGTTTTCAACATCAGATGTATTGTATTTCAGGATAATACATTCGAAATTTCGATAAACGACATATCGCTACAAGAAGATGAAAATGAGCTTAAAAGACAATTAACACAAAACATCTCGCATGAGCTAAAAACACCTGTCAGTAGTATAATGGGATATATGGAAACTATCTTAGAAAATCCTGAAATAGACACTGAACGTCAAAAATTTTACATAGAACGCTCTTTAATTCAAGCACAACGATTGTCGGCTTTATTACATGATATAACAACCTTGAACAAAATAGATGAATCAAAACTATTGTTTGATAAAATTGATTGTGATTTAGCTGAAATAATTGACGATGTAATACACGATGTACAGCTTGAGATTGAACAAAAAGGCTGTACCGTTATAAAAAAATACTCGAATCCTTTAATGCTAAAAGGTAATAAGTCTTTGCTCTATTCAATTTTTCGTAATTTTATCGACAATGCACTGACGTATGCCGGCGAAAACATCACACTTGAAATAAATTGTTATCGAGAGGATGAATACTTTTATTATTTTTCGTTTTCGGATAATGGTGTAGGCATACCTGAGGAGCATTTAAGTAAAATTTTTGAACGATTTTACCGTTTGGACAAAGGAAGAAGCCGGAAACTAGGAGGAACCGGATTGGGGCTTTCAATAGTAAAGAATGCTATCGTTTTTCATAAAGGAAATGTGTTGGCAAAAAACCTATCAACGGGTGGCTTAAGCTTTATCTTCACATTACGGAAGTTTTAGATTACACAATCTACAAAAAAAACAGAAAAGGGACCTAAATAAGTCCCTTTTGTTTTGCTATTTCGTTCATATACTCGTATGCAGCATCGTATTCATTTGGAATAATTCCATCAAGAATAGCATCTTTGATTATTGTTTTAATTTCGCCAACAATGGCACTTGCCGGAAGATTAAAACGATCCATAATTTCTTGCCCACTAATAGGCGGTTGAAAATTACGAACTTTATCTTTTTCTTCAATTTCCTTTAATTTTTTCCGTACTAGTTGAAAATTTGCTTTAAAGCGCTTCACCTTCTCCGGATTTTTGGAAGTAATATCTGCTTCGCAGAGCATCATTAAATGTTCAATGTCGTTGCCTGCATCAAACAACAAACGTCTTATTGCTGAGTCAGTTACTTCATCTTCGCTAAGTACTATTGGGCGCATGTGTAAATTTACCATCTTTTGAACAAAACGCATTTTTTCGTTTGTAGGTAGTTTCATACGTCTAAAAATCTCAGGAATCATTTTTTCGCCCACAAAATTATGGTTGTGAAAAGTCCAACCCAAACGCGAATCAAATCGTTTTGTACGAGGTTTGCCAATATCGTGTAGGAGTGCTGCCCATCGCAACCACAAATCGTCGGTATGCAAACAAAGTCCGTCCAAGACCGCCAAGGTATGATAAAAATTATCTTTGTGTCCTACCCCATCTTTGGTTTCGGCACCTTTTAACGCCAATAATTCTGGAAAAATAAGTTGCAGCAAACCCGTTTTTTCGAGCAATATAAAACCCACAGATGGCTTACGCGAAAGCATTATTTTGTTTAATTCATCGGCAATACGTTCTTTCGAAATAATTTCGATTCGATCTTTATTACGTTCAATAGCATCGAAAGTATTTTCTTCCAGAAAAAAACCAAGTTGAGCTGAGAAACGTATGCCTCGCATCATGCGCAGTGGGTCATCCGAAAAAGTTATATCTGGATTCAGTGGCGTTCGAATCACAAAATTCTTCAAATCAGTCATTCCATTAAATGGATCAACTAACTCACCAAATCGGCTTTTATTCAGACAAATAGCCATAGCATTAATCGTAAAATCTCGGCGATTTTGATCATCCTCAAGTGTTCCGTCTTCCACAATTGGTTTTCGCGAATCGCGCATATACGACTCTTTACGAGCTCCAACAAACTCAATTTCGATATCTTTGTATTTCACTTGAGCTGTACCAAAGTTCTTAAAAACAGTTAGTTTTGCTTTTTTACCAAGTTCAGCAGCCACAAAACCCGCCAATTCAATTCCGCTTCCGAGGATTACAACATCAATATCTTTGGATGGTCTTTTTAAAAAAATATCTCTTACAAAACCACCTATAACAAAACATTCCTTTTGCTGTTCGTCGGCTACTTTCGATATGATTTCAAATATTTTTTCTTTTAAAAATTCCTTCATATTTTCCATAATCCATATTGCAAACAAATTATTGAAAGATACTTAAAGTCAACACGTTTTAAATATCTATTATTTGTTTTAGCGCACAAAGGTAATATTTTTTGAACACTAAATAAATTTTGAGAATTAAATTAAATACAATTGATTGTGTTAACTGTTAATAACTCAGTGCTGAACAGACACCTAAAAGTAAAAATAAATGATTACCTTTGTGTTTCTGAAGAATGCATCCAAGCATAATTTAATAACACATTGAATAACAACTTTTTAAAATGTTTATTGCACAATTTAAATTTACAATTTTCGAGTTAATATTACTCGGTATTTTTTTAATTGCATTTATATATCAGATTTACTTTTATCTACGGTATATTAACGGAGTTTTATCGTACAAACGTAAACTAAAAAAAACGAACACAATACTACAATCCAGTCAGCCAGGAGTTTCGGTAATAATTTGTGCCCGCGACGAATCTGATAACTTACGCAAAAATCTACCCTATTTTTTAGATCAAGATTATCCCGAATTTGAAGTTATTGTTGTAAACGATGGTTCATTGGACGAATCGGAACTATTGCTCACCAATTTAAAAGAGAAATATCCTAAACTTCGCTCCACCTTTGTACCACATGGTGCAACAAATTTAAGTACCAAAAAGTTAGCACTAACATTGGGTATAAAAGCTGCCAAATACGACTGGGTGTTACTATCCGACGCTGATTGTATGCCCGAAGGTAATTCGTGGATTTCGTCAATGGCTCGAAATTTTAATCAAGGAGTTGAGTTTGTATTGGGTTATGGGCCGTATTTGACCGACAAAAATGCTGTAAATAAACTAATTACTTACGACACACTTTTCATTGCCTTGCAATATTTAGGATTTGCTCTA
>CAIWIS010000785.1 GCA_903912795.1 uncultured Bacteroidales bacterium | reverse complement strand
TGCATTGTGCTCGATTTTTCGGTTGAAATGTCCGAACTAAATGCATTCGATTTTTTGAACAATATTCTTTTCAAGCAATTTAACGTCAGAACTTTATTGATTGGGCACGACCATCGTTTTGGACATAACCGTGCAGAGGCATTCCCCGAATATAAAATGTATGGGGAACAAATTGGATTACAAGCAATACAAGCAACTCGTTTCTCACTACCTGACTGTACACATATTAGCTCCTCGGATATTCGGAATGCGCTGAAAAATTCGGACATTGAAAAATCGAATAAATTATTAGGCTATAATTATTCAATAGTTGGAAAAGTAACCGATGGTTTTAAAATTGGACGAAAATTGGGTTTTCCCACCGCAAATATTGCCCCGCTGGATAATGAAAAACAAATTCCTGCTTCGGGAGTGTATGCTGTAAACGTTTTCGTTGAAAATTTGTGTTTCAATGGAATGTTGAATATTGGCAACAGACCTACCATCGACAATGACGAACATATAAGCATCGAAGTTAATATATTTGATTTTGAAAAAGATATTTATAATCAGGAGATTAAAGTTGTTTTTCGGGGTAAAATCCGTGATGAACAAAAATTTAATTCGCTCGACGAACTAATTTCTCAGTTAAATCAGGACAAGATAAGTGCCATGCAATTATTAGACTTACAACAATGAATACATTAGATACAAAGCTTAAAGAATTTGGGCGCTTGCTCGAAATAATGACTGAATTGCGCGCGAAATGCCCTTGGGACAAAAAGCAAACCTTCGAAAGTTTGCGAACACTTACCATCGAAGAAACGTATGAGCTTGCCGATGCTATTATAAACAACGACAAACAGGAAATTCGCAAAGAGCTGGGTGACATTTTGTTACACATTGTTTTTTACTCCGAAATGGGTAGCGAAACAGGCGATTTCGACATTTACGATGTTTGCAAAGGCTTGTGCGAAAAATTGATTTACCGCCATCCTCATATTTTTGCCGATGTGGAAGCCAATACCAGCGAAGTTGTAATGCAAAACTGGGAAGCTTTAAAACTGAAAGAAAAAGGTGGGAACAAAACTGTATTATCTGGCGTACCCAATTCATTACCAGCCTTAATCAAAGCCCATCGCATACAGGATAAAGCTCGCAGTGTAGGGTTTGACTGGGAAGAGCGTGAGCAGGTTTGGAGCAAAGTACAAGAGGAAATTGATGAGTT
Organism: uncultured Bacteroidales bacterium; assembly: GCA_903912795.1. Classification (GTDB taxonomy): domain Bacteria; phylum Bacteroidota; class Bacteroidia; order Bacteroidales; family Paludibacteraceae; genus Paludibacter. The sequence goes on along the minus strand of CAIWIS010000785.1, from coordinate 2,563 downwards.
TAAAGTTGAAGTGGCTGCCATGGATAAAGATAAAATGGAAGCTGAGTTTGGCGATTTGATGTTTAGTTTGATAAATGCCGCACGACTTTACAATATTAACCCTGAAAATGCTTTGGAACGCACCAACCGCAAGTTTATTAGTCGTTTTAATTATTTAGAATCCAAAACTATATCGCAAGGACGCGATTTGAAAACCATGACATTGGCCGAAATGGATGAGATTTGGGAAGAAGCGAAAAAGGAAGCCCTCTAACCCCACTCCTGGTGCATTAAAATTGATTAATGTATTTTGTTCATTATAATGAATGAAATTGATTTTAATTATTTATTTGTTCATTGTATTGAATAAAAACTGTATATTTGTGGCGTTTATTAAATATAATGAATAAAATGAAGATAATTAATCGTACAATTTATACCGAAAGGATATTGCCTTTTGTAGGAAAAGGTATTATAAAAGTACTTACAGGTCAGCGTAGGGTTGGCAAAAGTTGTATTCTCCAACAATTAATAACTGACATTCAAGCAAAAAATCCAGATGCAAATATTGTTTTTATTAATTTGGAATTTGAAGAATTTCGACCAATTAAGACAGAAACAGACTTGTTTGATTATTTGAAAGATAAATTCATATCGAATAAAGATAATTATCTGTTCATAGATGAGGTTCAGGATATAGTTGGTTTTGAACATGTATTGCGTAGTTTACAATCAAAAAACACTTGCGATATATTTGTAACGGGTAGTAATGCCAAAATGTTATCAAGCGAATTGTCAACATATTTAGCTGGCCGATATATTGAATTTCATATTCATAGTTTAAATTATTCTGAGTTTTTGGTGTTTCATAAACTGCTTGATACAAATCAAAGTTTGATGTTATATCTTACTTATGGCGGTTTACCATATTTGTCAATGTTTTCACTTACAGATGAATATGTTTATGAGTATTTGCGAAATGTGTATTCAACAATCCTACTCAGAGATGTTGTTCAGCGAGAAAATATACGTAATGTAGATTTTTTGGAAACATTGTTGCTGTATGTTGCAGATAATGTTGGAAATTTGTTTTCAGCCAGCAATATCAGTAAATATCTAAAGTCGCAACGAACAGAAATTAATACAAATCAAGTTATAAACTATCTTCGATTGTTGAGTAATGCATACATTATCAATAAAGTAGGACGTGTCGATGTCAACGGTTTGAAAAAGTTTGAAATAGGTGAAAAGTATTTTTTTGAAGATATTGGTTTGCGCAATTGTCATGTTGGTTTTAGCCTCCAACGCGACATTCATAAACTGATTGAGAATGCTGTTTTTTTGCATTTACAAGGTCTACAATATGAAGTTTTTGTAGGCAAAAAAGACAATTTAGAAATTGATTTTGTCGCTGTAAAACAAGGCAAACGGATATATGTTCAGGCAACTTATTTACTTGCTGACGAAAATACTCAAAAGCGGGAATTTGGAAATTTAAGCTCCATTCAAGATAATTATCCAAAATATGTTGTTAGTTTAGACGAGTTTTATCGACAAAGTGATAATGAGGGAATTAAACATATTCATCTACGGGAATTTCTGATGAAAATGTCGCTCGATTGAAGTAGTTTTAATTTCAAAACTTAATAAAAATGTTCCCTTTGTGGAATTTTGTGAACTTATGCTTTACCCTGCCCATTTCGAACAAAAAATTGATTTTACCGCAATTCGTCAATTGCTGAAAGACAAATGCATCAGCACATTAGGAGCGGAGAAGGTGGATAATATTCAGTTTTCTGCTGATTTTCAAATAATTGACCGACTGCTGAACGAAACCGATGAGATGTTTCGTGTACTGACATCGGGTGGCGAGGAATTGCCAATTGGTGATTTTTTTGATGTACGTCCAGCCTTGTCGCGGGTACGTGTTGAAGGACTTTTTCTGGACGAATTAGAGGTCTTTGGACTCTGGCGAGCGTTGGAAGCTGTTCGCAAGTTAGTTTCGTTTTTAACAAAAAAAGAAGAGAATCCATATCCTTATCTATCTGAATTATTGCCCGGAACAGAAACATTTCCATTGATAATTAAACGGATAGATGGTTTGCTTACTAAGTTTGGTAAGCTGAAAGACAATGCTTCGCCCGAACTTGCCCGTATCCGAAAAGACATTCATCAGGTTGAAAACTCGGTTTCGCGTACACTCAATGCCATACTTCGCCAAGCTCAGGCCGATGGTTATGTTGATAAAGATGTGGCTCCAACCATGCGCGATGGGCGATTGGTAATTCCAGTTTTGCCTTCGTTTAAGCGTAAAATTACAGGTATTGTACACGACGAATCGGCAACAGGTAAAACCGTGTTTATTGAACCACAACAAGTGGTGGAGGCTAATAACCGCATTCGTGAATTGGAAGCTGAGGAGCGACGCGAAATAATTCGAATTCTGGTGGAATTTACAACTTTTCTTCGTCCGTATTTCGAAGAAATAAAAGCTTCGCAAGAATTTTTGGGGACTATCGATTTTTTACGAGCGAAAGCACTTTTTGCTATCGAAACTAATGCTATAAAACCTCGAATTGATAAT
>CAIWIS010000784.1 GCA_903912795.1 uncultured Bacteroidales bacterium | reverse complement strand
TAACCGCAAAAAAAATAAGGCAGACGCTGATGAGGCGCTGCCTTTTTTATTACTAATCAAGTGTGGGCGTAACTCAAAGAGGCTGTGTAAAAACTCAATTATATTATTAATAAATAAGAAATAGTTTGATTTATATTTCGGCAACTGCCTTATATTTTGTATCTTTATGACATAATAAAAGAGTTATAAAATGGCAATTAGGGATATAAATAGATATCAGATGGTTCTGGAGAATCAGTTAGAGGATTGGGTTTCTCTAGACAATCCAGTAAGATTTATCAGTGCTTTAGTGCTAAAGTTCTATAACGATAAGCCTCATTTATTCCAAAACGAAAAAGGTCATAAAAAGACTGGACGTCGAGCATATAACCCTGCAGCCATGTTGATGCTTTTTCTATATGGTTATTTAAATCGTATGAATAGCAGTCGCCGTTTGGAGGCAGAAACATATAGAAATATGGAGGTAATCTGGCTTCTAGGTAATGATAGACCTGATCACAAAACAATCTCTGATTTCCGAAAAGATAATGGAAAGTTGATTTCTTCTATGGCTAAAGAGTTTCGTTTATTTCTTAAAAATGAAGGTTTTATAAGTGGTTCGATCCAAGCTTTCGATGGAACCAAAGTAAAAGCTTTAGCAAAGAAAGATTCTATCAATTTGAATGAGTTAAAGAAACGTATCTTTGAAATGGAAAAGGATTTAGAATCTTATGTCAAACTTTTGGATTCAAATGATTGTAAAGAGAACCAGGAAGACTTAGCTACAGCATCTGAATTAGAAGTCATTCGACTTAACGCACAAATAGCCCATCTAACAAATCAGCTCAACGAGCAAACTCAACTCTTAGCGTTGATGGAGGAAAAAGGCATTAAAGATTATTATTCCAATGATGCAGATGCAAGAAAGATGAAATCTCTTGATGGTTACATACCTGGTTATAACGTACAAATGGGGGTAGATTCAAAGAATATGATGATTACCTCGGACTTTGTATCGTTGGACGGTGGCGACCAAAAACTGCTGAAACAGAATGTAGAAGCCAGCAAAGAACAGATAGGAATTTATCCCGATACTGCTTTAGCCGATAAAGGATATGCTACCACAAGTGAAATGATGGATGTTGAAGCAAATGGTTTTACAGAGTGTATTGTAGCAATGCCAGAAACCACAGAAATGAAAAAAGAAGCATTGGGAGTAACTTTTGAATATGACCAAGAATCAGATTGTTTTCGCTGTGCAAAAGGAGAAAAACTTGTCCGTAAATTTGAAAAAATAAAAAATGAAGAGTGTATTACAGTTTATCAAGTAACAAAAAATCCATGCAAAAACTGTTCTTTATTTGGAGTATGTACAAAAGATAAAATCCATGGTAGGCGAGTAGAAGTAAAAAGTAATTTTAAGGAAATGATGGAATTCCGAAGACGGTCAAAAACAAAGGAATACATACAAAAATTTCAGCGAAGAAAAGCCATTATAGAACACGTGTTTGGAACAATTAAAACATGGATGGGCAAAATTCCACTCCTACTTACAACAAAAAAGAAAGTTCAGATTGAAATAGACCTTTACGCAACTTGTTATAATTTGCGTCGCTTGTTCAATATCTGTCCTATGTCAGAATTATTGAATAAGCTTGATAAGTATGCAACTCAAGTGGCTTAAAATTAGAAATAGTCTGTTTTTTAGAAAGAAAACAAACTATTTCCGAATAAATCAAAAATAATTTAATATTTAGAAGTTGATTGAAGTAAATTCTGATATGATGAAAATATATCACGGAGTTTTTACACAGCCTCTCTAAGTAAGGTTACCACTTAGTACGAACCTATGCCTTTGGATCTGGTCCATATTCGTTATCACCCGGTGTTCTTTAAGTGTAAAGAAGATTAAACCTTACCTGAATTCTTATCTACAAACAACGACACAATTAGCTCAATACCAACTACAACATCCACTACACTCCATAATTCCCTGCCTAAGGCGATTTTAAAGAATGGTTGAAATAATAATAACCGTAAGGCATATCGTG